>NZ_PSWL01000024.1:0-57389 GCF_002932755.1 Rathayibacter sp. AY1B6 | reverse complement strand
GGACCAGGAGGCCTAGCCTCCGCCTCGGGGAGGGACCGGGCGGCGGGCGCCCGATCCCTCCCCGAGGCGGAGGCTAGGCCTCCTGGTCCTCACGGCGGCGGCTGCGGGCGATCAGGAGCGAGCCGAGGCCGAGGGCGACAGCACCTCCCGAGAGCAGCAGCCAGGAGCCGGTCTCCACTCCGGTGGAGGAGAGGCCGCCGGGGCCGGTCGGCGCGGTGATCGGCGCGGCCGTGGCGGTCGGTCCGGCGGTCGGCACGACCGTCGGCTCCGGGGTCGCCGTGGGCTCGGGGCTCACGGTCGGCTCGGGCGTCGCGGTCGGCTCGGGCGTCGCCGTGGGCTCCGGAGTCGCGGTCGGCTCAGGCGTCGCGGTCGGCTCAGGCGTCGCGGTCGGCTCCGGAGAGCCGGTCGGCTCCGGCGTCGGCGTGGGCTCCGGGGTCCCCGGCAGCTCGACGGCGGCGCCCTCCGGCGCCACGGCGAGCAGCGCCCGGGCGACGTCGCTGAAGGCTCCGACCGGGTGGTTGCGGAACACCGGCGAGGTGCCGAAGAGGAAGCCCTCGGTGCCCGACTCCGTCGAGAACGAGACGGCCGAGGCCTGACCGGCCGCGTCGCTCCGGGACTGCCCCTCGGAGTCGACCCAGTGCCCGGCGACGAACGTGCCGTCCTCCGAGTAGCTCTGCTCGACCGCGACCGACTCGTCGAAGCCGCCGAACCACAGCGCGGGCGAGACGAAGGCGGTGTCCTGCGGGTAGTCGCCGAGGACTCCGCCGGCCGGCGTCTCGACCGAGACGATGCCGTTGGAGCCGCTGGTGCCGGTCTGCGCGGTCAGCTCGGCCAGGCCGAAGTCGGACACGAAGGCCGCTCCTGCGCCGCCGCGGCCGACGACGTCGCCGCCCGCCGCGAGGAACCCCTCGACCACGGCGCGGCCCGCGGCCTGCTCCGGGGTGAAGGAGAGGGCCCGTCCCACGTAGAGCACGTCGGCGCCGTCCAGAGTCGCGGTGCCCGAGGCGAGCGCGTCCGCGTCCACGGCGACCGCGTCGGCGAAGCCGAGCTTGGCCAGCGCGTCGCGGTCCTCGTTCGTGCCGGAGTAGGCGATGCGGAGGGTGTCGAGCGCCTTCCCGTCCTCGGCGCGCACGCGGTCGGCGGTGGTCGCGGTGAAGTCGACGCCGAAGACGGCGGCGGCCCCCTCGGCGGCGGCGAGTCCGGCGGCGTCGGCGCGCAGGGCGATGGTGCCGTCCTCGAACTGCTCGAGCGCGACTCCGTCGGCCAGCAGCGCGTTGACGGCCTGGTACTCCAGGACGCCGCGCGGCTCGAAGGCGAGGTAGTCGGCGCCCGCCGGGACGGAGCCGGTCGGAGCCACGGCGGTCACCGGCTCCAGGCCGACGGCCGGGAGAGCGTCCGTGGTGGAGCCGATCGCCTGCACGTCGGCGCCCCAGAGGAGCGAGAGGCTCCAGGCCGAGACGTCGTACATCTCGGGCACGCGGCTCGAGATGTCGCTGCCGTCGGCGAGGAGGACGTTGGCGAGACCGAGGACCGACTGGTGCATGTCGACCAGGTAGGTGCCCGCCGGGTAGGAGACGCCTCCGACGCTCGTGGCGGACGTGGTCCGCGACACCTCGACGCCGTGGGCGAGGAGCTGCTCGACGAGGGTCTCGGCGTCCGAGACGGAGCGCTGCGTGCCGTCGACCGGGATCATGTAGGCGCGCGGGTACTCGGTCGTGTAGACGTCGGTCTCGTCCCAGATCTCGGTCCACTCGGTCGGCATGCCCGCGGGCAGGTCGGCCGCGGAGACGTCGGCGGGGATCTCGACGGCGGGGGCGCCGGTGACGCCGCGCTCGAAGATGGCGACCTGGTTGCTCAGAAGGGCGTCGCGATTGGCCTCGATGTAGTCGACGGAGGCGTCCATGACGATCCCGGCGACCTCGACGTCGATGTCCGCGTTGGCCTGGCCCTGGGCGATCTCCTCCGGAGTGGTGTTCGCCGTGCGGCCCAGCGGCAGCTCCACCGTGTTGGTGATGGCGCCCTGGAAGGCGACGTACTGCGGAGCGAAGATGGGGGGCCAGTCGTCCCAGCCCGCGCGGATGTCGCGGTAGGGGATGAGGATCTTCCCGGTGTTGTCCGTGGTGGCGCTGCCGTCCTCGGCGAGGTAGGTGTTGCCGGGCACGTCGGCCTCGACGACGCGGCGCTCGATCTCGAGTGCGGTCGCGTAGGCGTGCGGGAGGAAGAGGTCGTACTCGTAGTTCTCGCCGTGCGGCGGGCCGCAGGGCTCGACCTGGAGGATCCCGGTGTAGCCGTGGATGTCGATGAAGTACGTGGGCTGGAGGACGCTGGAGAGGTCGCGGATCACGGCCGCCTCGCTGGTGGCTCCGGTGATCATGTCGCGGTTCGGGTCGTAGCCCGCGGCGACGGCGCGCTGGCCGAGGGCGCGGCCGTCGGGGTTGTTCGTGACGGTGAAGTAGAGGCGGTTGCCCTCGAGCAGCGCCTCCGTCTCCGCGTCCTCAGCGGTGGCGACGCCCTCGATGTACTCGAGGATCGCGTCGCTGCCCTCCCACTCGTTGCCGTGGATGTTGCCGTTGAACCAGACCGGCACCTTGTACCCGTCCATCAGCTCGACGTCGGCGGCCGCGGCGGCGGGCTCGTACTTGAGCCGGTCGCGCCACTCGGCCTGCTGCGCCGTCTCGGCCTCGGTCTCGGGAGCGGTGACGGTGACCAGATAGATGTCGCGGCCGAGGCCGGACTTCCCGACCACCTGGGTCGAGACCCGGTCGGAGCGGGCGGCGAGCGCGTTGAGCTGCGGCGCGATGGCGTCGTAGGGGGTGACTCCGCGCAGGAGCGAGGCGTCGGTCGGGTCGACGGGCACCTCGGTCAGCGGGGTCTGCTGCGGGTAGCTGGTCGGCACCGCGATCGGGGCGGACGGCGGACGCACGATGTCCACGCGGGTGTAGTCGGCGGGTGCCGCGGTCGTGGCGGTCGCGGGCGGCGCGACCAGGAGGCCGCCGGCGGCGAGCGCGAGCGCGGCGCATCCGGAGGCGAGGGCGGTTCGAGATCTCAAGCGGAGTTCTTCCCTTGTCGAGGCGTGACGGAACGGATCGGGCCCCCGTCGGCGTCTGGATCTCCGAATCGGATGTGAACCCTCTCAGGAAGATAGAGGCTCCATGTTTCCGTCGCGTGTCGGCCGGGTCAGGTCCGCGAGATGCCACATCGGTACGCCTCGGCGGGCGTGTCGCATACCGGACTGGCATCTCGCGGAGGGAGGACGGCCGGTCCGGTCAGAGGAAGAGCGAGAGGACGAGGGTCGCGCCGAGTGCGAGGACGGAGGCGAGGGAGACGCCGACGGTCACCGACTTGAGGGCGCCGCGGACCGACTGGCCGAGGAAGCTCTGCAGCAGCCAGAAGGTGTTCGAGGTGACGTGGATGCAGAACAGCGCGCCGGAGCCCGCGGCGAGCGCGATCAGCAGCGGGTCGAGGCCGAGCGTGGCGGCGACCGGCGCGACGACTCCGGCGGCCGTGATCGCCGAGAGGGTGACCGAGCCGACCGCGATGTGCAGCACGGCCGCCATCACCCAGACGAGCAGCAGCGGCGCGGTCGCCGAGGTCGAGAAGTAGCCCTTCAGGATCTCGCCGAGGTCGCCCTGCGCGATCACCGCGGCGAGCGCCCCGCCGACGCCGGTGAGCAGGAAGATCTGCCCGCCGTCCTGGAAGCCCTTGGCGACCGCCTTCTCCATCCGCGCAGTGCCCACGGTGGACCGGCCGACGACTCCGGTGCCGATCACGGCGAGGAGGAGCGCGATGACGGGGTTCCCGAGGAACTGCAGCACCGGCAGCTCGATCCCGGAGACGGTGAGCACCGCCTGCGCGGCGATGAGCAGCAGGGCGAGGAGCATGGGAGCGAAGAGGAGCAGGAGCGGGCGCTCGCGAGCGCCGTCCGGCTCGGCGGGGGACGGGCTCCCTCCGTCCGAGTCGTCGTGCGACGCGTCCACCGCCCCTCCTGGTGCGCCCGAGGACGCCCCGGGCAGCGCTCTCGCGCCGAACGTCGGCAGCCGAGCGGACTCCGCGGAGGATCCCGCTCCCACGGTCGCGAGGCCCGTCGTATCGTCGCGCACGACCAGCTGCTCGTCGCGGGCCGGGTCCCAGAAGCCGAGGCGGAACGCGAGCGACATCAGCAGGATCGTGACCACGACCGTCGGCGCCACCACCGCGAACCCGCCGAGCATCATCACGCCCAGGGGGACTCCGAGCAGCCCCGCGAGCGCGACGGCGGCGAACCCCGGCACCATCATCACGATGCCCATTTCGAGCCCGACGGCGAAGGTGACGGCGACGATGCCGGTGCCGGCCCGCCCCAGCCGCGGTGCGATCCGCCGGGCGAGGGGGGCGGCGATCACGATCAGCGCGTCGACGAAGATCGTCTGCAGGTAGGTGGCGAAGGAGAGTCCGAGCGCGTAGGGGATGCCGCGGCGGCCGAAGACGCGCATCAGGCCCTCGACGAGCCGGACGACGGCGCCCATCTCGTTGAGCATCGCGCCGATGAGCACGCCCCACCCGATCAGGAGGCCCGCCTCCATCATCACCTCGCCGAAGCCGGTGGTCATCGTGGAGACGGTGTCGACGGGGCCGAGACCGGTGAGCAGGCCGATCGCAGCGGCTCCGACGGCCAGCGCCAGCACCGGGTTGAACCGGAAGCGCACGATCGCGACGACCACCGCGACGATCACGAGGGCGACGACGCCCAGGGTGTACCACTCGGGCATGACGTCCTCCTCCGCCCGCGACTGCGCGTGCCGTCACACCCTAGGGGACCGCCGCGCACCCCCTCGCCCCCGCCGGGCGCGGGGCCGTAGCGTGGACGCATGGCACTGACGCTCCCCGAGCCCCGATTCCCCTCCCTCCTCGACTCCCCCGTCCTGCGCTGGGGCGTCGTCGCCCCCGGCTCGATCGCCGGCTCCTTCGTCGAGGCGCTGCAGAAGCACACCCGGCAGCGCGTGGTCTCGGTCGGCTCCCGCTCGCTGGAGCGCGCGGAGCGGTTCGCGAGCCGGTTCGGGATCGAGCGGGCCTCGGCCGGCTACGAGGCCGTGGTCGAGGATCCGGAGGTCGACGTCGTCTACATCGCCTCCCCGCACTCGGAGCACGCCCGCCAGGCGCTGCTCGCCATCGCCGCGGGCAAGCACATCCTGGTCGAGAAGCCGTTCGCGCCGACCCCGGGCGAGGCCGAGATGATCGTGCACGCCGCGCGCGACGCCGGAGTGTTCGCGATGGAGGCGATGTGGATGCGCTACCTGCCGCACATGGACGTCGTGCGGCAGCTGCTCGCGGACGGAGCGGTCGGCGCGCCCGCCGTCGTCTCGGCCGACTTCGGCGCCGCCTTCGACTTCGACCCCTCCAGCCGCATCTTCGACCCGGCGCTCGCGGGCGGCGGCCTGCTGGACGTCGGCGTCTACGCCTCCTCCTTCGTCTCCATGGTGGCGGGCACCCCGCAGAGCACCGTCGTCGCCGGCAGCCTGACCTCGACCGGCGTCGACGCGACCGCGACGATCGTCGGCAGCCACGCGCACGGGGTGCAGTCGGTGGCCACCTCGACCGTGCTCGCCGACACCCGGCACGCGGCGAGCGTCGCGGGGCGCGCGGGGCGGATCGACGTGCATCCGTCGTTCTGGACGCCGGGCGGCGTGACGCTCACCCGCGGCTCCGAGAGCGGATCGTGGATCGACCGGACGCCGCTCCAGGGCGGCGAGGGCCTCGCCTGGGAGGCGCTGCACGTCGCGCAGTACGTGACGGAGGGGCGCAGCGAGTCGCCGCTGCACCCGCTCGACGAGGTGGTCGCCGTGGTGCGGACCCTCGACGACGCGCGCCGCCGGCTCGGCGTCTCGGTGTAAGGCGGGGCGGGCCGGGGTCTCAGCTCGGACTGCCGGGGCGGGTGCGGTGCGCAGGAGCGCGTGCGATCTGCAGGTGTGTGTGCGATCTGCAGGTGTGTGTGCGATCTGCAGGTGTGTGTGCGATCTGCAGGTGTGTGTGCGATCTGCAGGTGTGTGTGCGATCTGCAGGTGTGCGTGCGATCTGCAGGACGTTGGGTGATTCGCAGGTGCGATTCGCAGGGGATCGGCCGAGTCCGGAGACGTTCTGCTCGCAGAACGAGGCATCTCGCTCGGATGCCCTGCAGACGGCACAATCCCCTGCAAACGGCACAGTCCCCTGCAGACCGCACGATCCCCTGCAGGCCGCACGATCGCCTGCAAACGGCACAGTCGCCTGCAACCCGTAGAGTCCCCTGCAAACGGCACAGTCCCCTGCAAACCGCACAGTCGCCTGCAGACCGCACAGCGGCCCTCAGCCCGCCGGCAGCTCGACGCGGAAGCTCGTGCGCCCCGGCTCGGACGCGACGAGGACGCGCCCGCCGTGGGCGTCGACGACCGCCGCCACGATCGCCAGGCCCAGCCCCGTCGATCCGGTCGTGCGGGCTCGGGAGGAGTCGCCGCGGGCGAAGCGCTCGAACAGCACCGGCACCAGCTCCGGCGCGATGCCCGGGCCGGAGTCGGTGACCGTCACGACAGCGATCGGCCGCCCCTCCGCCACCTCCTCGGCGAGCGCTGCCACGACCCGGGTGCCGGGGGGCGTGTGCACGGTCGCGTTCCGCAGCAGGTTGGCGACCACCTGGTGCAGCCGGAAGGCGTCGCCGCGGATCTCGATCGGCTCCTCGGGGAGCTCGAGGTCCCACTCGTGGTCGGGGCCCGCGGCGTGCGCGTCCGAGAGCGCCTCGATCACGAGCAGTGTCAGATCCACCGGCTCCTTCTCGAGGTCGCGGCCCTCGTCGAGGCGGGCGAGCAGGAGGAGGTCCTCGACCAGCGAGGTCATGCGGGTGGCGGCGGACTCGATGCGGTCGAGGGAGTAGGCCGCCGATTCCGGCAGCTCGGTCCCGCCGCGCCGGGGCAGCTCCGCGTAGCCGCGGATCGCCGCGAGGGGGGTGCGCAGCTCGTGCGAGGCGTCGGCGACGAACTGCCGCACCTTGTCCTCGCTCGCCTGCCGCGACTCCAGAGCACCGGTCACGTGGTCGAGCATGCGGTTGAAGGCGGCGCCGACGCGGCCGACCTCGGTGCGGGTGTCGGCGTCCTCCTCCGGGACCCGCTCGACCAGCTCGACGGCGCCGCGGTCCAGCGGCAGCTCGGCCACGCGGGTCGCCGTCGCCTCCACGCGCTCCAGGGGCCGCAGGGCCACGCGGATGATCACGGTGGCGACGAGGGCGACGAGCAGCATCGCCAGCAGCACCACCACGACGACCACCCAGGTGAGGGAGGCGAGCGTCTCGGCGACCTCGCCCAGGGGGACGCCGACGACGACCACGGAGCCCTCGACCGCGGCCGCGCGCACGCGGTACGTCCCGAGGCTCCCGGACAGCTCGATGGTCGCCTCCTCGCCCCCCGCGGCGACGGCGGCCGCGAGCACCGAGTCGGCCGGGTCCGAGAACTGCCGGCAGACCCCGTCGGCATCGACGTAGGCGCCGATGAAGGAGCCGTCCGAGCCCTGGACGGCGGTGATGGTGCTGAGGTTCTGGCTCGGGCCGCTCCCGAAGGATCCGCTCGGGCAGGTCGTGGCCTGCTCGATCGCACTCGACCCGCCGAAGCGGCTCGGCCCGTCGAAGTCCTGGAGGCGCGTGATCGACTGGCTGAGCGATGCATCCGTGCTGCCGTAGAGGATCGAGCGCGCCGAGAGCACGCTGACCGCTCCCACGACGCCCGCCGTCACCGCGACGAGCGCGACCACGGCGACGACCATCCGCCGCCGCAGGGTCCACGGCGCGCGCCGGCCGTTCCGGGAGCGGCGGAGGGCGGAGCGGGTCGCGAAGTCGCCGAGCGACGGGCGGCCGGGGCGGCTCACTGGTCGGCGGGCTTCAGGAGGTAGCCGGCGCCGCGCACCGTGTGGATCATCGGCGAGCGGCCGGCGTCGATCTTCTTGCGCAGGTACGAGATGTAGATCTCGACCACGCTCGACTTGCCGCCGAAGTCGTACGACCAGACCCGGTCGAGGATCTGGGCCTTGCTGAGCACACGGCGCGGGTTGCGCATCAGGAAGCGCAGCAGCTCGAACTCGGTGGCGGTCAGCTCGATCTCGTCGCCGCCCCGGCGGACCTCGTGGCTGTCCTCGTTCAGCACCAGGTCCCCCACGACGACCTCGGGGTCGTCCGCGTCGTTGGCGAGCAGGGTGCTGCGGCGGATGAGGCCGCGCATCCGCGCGACCAGCTCCTCGAGGGAGAAGGGCTTGGTGACGTAGTCGTCGCCGCCGGCGGTGAGCCCGGCGATCCGGTCGTCGAGCGCGTCCTTCGCGGTGAGGAAGAGGACCGGGGTCTCGCTGCCGTCGGCGCGGACCCGCTGCAGGACCTGGAGGCCGTCGATGTCGGGGAGCATCACGTCGAGCACGATCACGTCGGGCCGGAACTCGCGGGTGATGGTGATCGCGGCGCGGCCCTCGGCGGCGGTGCGCACCTCCCAGCCCTCGTAGCGCAGCGCCATCTGGAGCAGGTCGGTGAGGGTGCTCTCGTCGTCGACGACGAGGACGCGGATCGGCGTCCCGTCGGCCCGCTTGAGGCGGGTGCGCTGCGCGGGGGCGAGGTGCTTCGAGGGGGCCGGGGTGCTCATGACTCCAGTATCGGGAGTTCCCTATGGATCGGCTATGACCGGCCGATGCCGTCGCTGTGCGCTCCCGATGAGTCCTCGGCGGGATCGGCGTCGAGCTCCTCCGGAGCGATCGCGGCGGTGCGCGCGTAGCCGCGGACCCGTCGGTCGATGAAGGTCGCCGCCCAGAGCAGGACGCCGATCACGAGTAGCACCCCCGCGATCCCGTACTGGGCCGTGTCGCGTCCCGAGGTGATCGGCAGCACCAGGTAGACGCAGGCGATCGCGCCCAGCACCGGCAGCACGGTGGGGGTCCGGAAGTGCCGGTGCTCGACCGGCTGGCGCCGCAGCACCAGAACGGAGACGTTGACGACGGCGAAGACCGCCAGCAGGAGGAGGGAGGTGGTCCCGCCCAGCAGCACCGCGATGGGGTCGGAGGGGTCCCGCGACACGTAGGCGGTGAGGAGCAGGGCGATCACCGTCGTGAAGAGGATCGCGGCCCACGGCGTGCGCCGTCCGCGCAGCACGTTCTGCAGGAACGGCGGCAGCACCCCCTGGCGGCTCATCCCGTAGAGCAGGCGGCTGGCCATCATCATGTTGATCAGCGCGCTGTTGGCCACGGCGAAGAGCGAGATGAAGGGCAGGAGCGTCGAGATCGGGAAGTCGGGCGCCGCGGCCTCGACGACCGTGACGAGCGGAGTGTCGTTGCCGGCCAGCTCCCCCACGGGAACGATCGCGACGGCGAGCGTGGACACGAGCACGTAGACCACGGCGGTGATGCCGAGACCCGTGAGCATCACGCGCGGGAAGATACGGCTGGGCTCCTTCGTCTCCTCCGCCATGTTCACCGAGTCCTCGAAGCCGACCATCGCGAAGAACGCCAGCGAGGTCGCGGTGCTCACCGCGAGCAGCAGCGACTTGTCCTCCGGTGCCTCGAACGCGACCACCCGCGAGAAGTCGGCCTGCCCGCCGAACACCGCGAAGAAGCAGACGAAGATCACCAGCAGCAGGCCCGAGAGCTCGATGAGGGTGAGCACCACGTTCAGCCCGACGCTCTCGGCGACACCGCGCAGGTTGACCAGGGCGATGCAGACCATGAACACCAGCGCGATGCTCAGGCGCGTCCCCGCACCGTCGCCGAGGCCGAACCCGATCGCGAAGTTGCTCGCGAAGGCGCCCGAGGCGGCGGAGGCCGAGGTGATCCCGCTCGCCATCACGGTGAAGCAGACGAGGAACGTGACGAAGTGGATCCCGAACGCCTTGTGCGCGTAGAGCGCGGCGCCGGCCGCCTGCGGGTACTTCGTCACCAGCTCCAGATAGGAGCAGGCGGTCAGGGTGGCGACGACGAATGCGATCACGAAGGGGAGCCACGCGGCCCCGCCGACCTCGGCCGCGACCTGCCCGGTGAGCGCGTAGATCCCGGTGCCGAGAATGTCGCCGACCACGAACAGCAGCAGAAGCTTGGGGCCGAGCACCCGCTTGAGCTCGGGTGGGGCGGCGGTCTCTCTCGTGGCGGTCATCGTCGGCCCCTCCCCCGTTGCGGATGTGCGCGAGCCTACGACCGCGGGCACCGCCCCGGGAAGAGCGGGCGCCCGGGAGGAGGGGGCCGCCCCGGGAGGAGGGCTGCCCCCGGAGGAGAGGGCACCGCTCATCGGGAGCGCACAGCGGGCGGCGACGCTCCGGAGAGGAGGCCTCCCTCCGGTCGGGGCAGCCGAGCGATCCGCGCTCGCCCACCTCGGAGGGGAGCGAAGACCGCGGTCACCGTGCTCGCGAACGTGACCCTCACCGTCCCCGACGGCCGGATGGTGGCCGTTCAGGGCCCGACCGGCGGCGGCAGGTCGACTCTGCTGCAGCTGCTCGGCGCCCTCGACAGGCCGACGTCCGGCTCGGTCCGGCTCGACGGCAGGGAGCTCTCCTCCGCACCGGACGGCGCCCTCGCCGCCGTGCGCGGGACGGAGGTGGGAATCGTGTTCCAGAACGTCGACCTGATCCCCACCCTCACGGCGCTCGAGAACGTCGAGGCCGCCCTCGCCCTACAGAGGGTCCGCGCCGGCGAGAGGGCGGAGCGGGCCCGGGCGGCCCTCGTGCCCGTCGGTCCCGGCGACCGGGTCGACCACCTCCCCGCCGAGCTCTCGGGCGGCCGGCAGCAGCGCGTCGCGATCGCCCGGGCACTGGTCGAGGCTCCCCGCGTGCTCCTCGCCGACGAGCCGACCGGCGCGCTCGAGGAGGGCACCCGCGACGAGATCATGCTGCTGCTCGAGGAGCTGTGGTGGGAGCGCGAGCTGACCCTGATCCTCGTCACCCACGACTCCGCCGTCGCCCGCCGTGCGCAGCGACACCTGCACCTCGCCGGAGGGCGACTGCGCGAGGCCGCCTGACCGCGCGCCAGGCAGGGCCGCGCAGCCCGCTCAGCCCGCGTGCGCTCCGAGGAACGCGAGCGCCCGCGGCCAGGCGTCGGTCGCCGCCTCGGCCTGGTACGTCTGCTCGTTCGCGTCGTTGAAGAAGGCGTGGCCCGCGCCGGGGTAGACGACGACCTCGACGTCCTTGCCCTCGGTCGCCTCGCGGAGGCGCGGCACCTGCTCGACGAGGGGAGCGTCCTGGTCGCCCAGCAAGGCCAGCACCGGCACCTGCAGAGCGCCGAGCTCCTCAGCGGAGGCGGTGACGTGCCCGTAGAACGGCACGGCCGCCGCCAGCCGCGGCTCTGCGAGCGCGAGCGCCCACGAGAAGGTGCCGCCGTAGCAGAACCCGGTGACGGAGACACTGGTCGCGCCCTCCTGCCGCAGGAGCCGCTCGACGAGGGCGCGGAGGATCGCGACGGTGCGCGTCGCGTGCTCCGGGGTGAAGACGGGGGCGAAGAAGGTGCGCAGCTCGACCTGGCGCGGCAGGCGCCGCACCGGGTGGTCGTAGTCCGCGCGCTGCTCCTCGTCGAGCTGCTCGAGCAGGCCGCTGTCGGCCAGGAGCTCGGGGGCGACGACGCTGTACCCCTCGGCCGCGTAGCGGTCGGCGACCGAGCGGATGTGCCCGTCGACCCCCCAGACCTCGTGGATCAGGATCAGCGCCCGGCCGCCCTCACCGCTGCGGTACACCGGTACGTCGTGCTCGGCCAGGGTCCAGGTCTCATCGCTCGTAGGCATGCTCGCACCCTAGCCCCGGACCCCGGGAGCACGCGTCTCAGAAGTCGTACTCGCAGTTGCGGAGGTTCGCCACGTCCTCGGTGAGCGTCGGCTCCCCGCCGAGCAGGAACGCGTAGTTCTTCGAGCTGGAGGCCATGAAGGCGAGCGTCGAGTCGTGCACGCAGTCGCGCTCGGTCAGCAGCACGGACGAGCCCAGGGCCGCCGCCGTCGTCGCTCCCGAGAGGGCGTCGGCGAAGGAGGATCCCGCGGCGAGGAAGACGCTGTCCTGCAGCAGCGACTGGGGGTAGGCGCTGTTCAGCTCGACGCTCGTCTCGTAGCGGTCGCGTCCGGCGATCCTCGAGACCGAGGGGGCGAGGCCGCGACGCGCGAAGTCCGCCACGTACGCGTCCCGGATGGAGGGGTCGCCGCCGAGGAACTCCACGTGCTCGGGAGCCAGGTCCCGCACTGCGGTCTCGGTCGCGGAGTCGGCGCTCGAGGTCGCTCCGTCGACCAGCAGGACGGGCTGCGCACGCCAGCCGGCGATCGGCGCGGCCGACAGGGCGTCGGGGAAGTTCGTGCCGGTCGCGACGAACATGTTCGAGAAGGGGCCGGTGCCGAAGGCGTCCGCGACGATCCGGCGGGAGGTGTCGTAGCGGTCCGTCCCGCCGATGCGCTCGGTGCCGCCGACGATCGAGCGGATCGCGGAGAGGACCCCGGCGCTCACGCTCAGCTCGCTGCCGACGACCACGACCCGCTCCGGGCGGAGGCGGCCGATCTCGTCGGAGACGACCCGCGGCAGCCGGTCGGGATCGGTGAGCAGGAGCGCGCCTCCGAGGGCGGCGGCGGCCGGGCCGGCGCTCAGCGCATCCGGCCAGTTCGCCCCGCTCGCCACGTAGAGCACCGGGATGCCCGGGGAGAAGTAGCTCGTCGCCTCCACCGAGGTCGCGTAGCGGTCCGATCCGGCGAGGCGGCCGGTGTACTGCTGGTAGTCGCTGCTCAGCGAGAGGTCGATCCCGGCGGCCGATCCGCCGACCGGGACGCGCACGTCGCCCGCGTCGCCGGAGCGCAGGACGTGGTCCCAGTAGCTGTCGTCGATCACGTCGTTCTGGCTCGACGCCCGGACGAGGTAGTCGCCGGGGACGACCTGCTGGAACGAGTACGGGTTGTCGCCGCCCGTGATCAGATCGAGCTCGCCGGTGCGGAAGTAGCCGTCGGTGCCCGGGTCGCGGTACCAGATGTCGACGCGCTGGTCGCCCGCGACGCCGCTCAGGCGGCCCTCGAGTGAGCCCAGCCGTGCGGTGCGCAGCTGCACGCCGGCCGCAGGGGCCTGGAGCGGCTCGGCGCTGCGGGCGACGGCGCTGCCGCCGGACCAGAGGTCGGCGTACAGGTCGGCGTTGTCCTTGATCAGCAGGTAGTAGGTCTGCCCGGCGGTGAGCCCGTCGATGCTGAAGGTGAGGTCGCCGGCGACGGAGCGGTTCCCGAGGAGCCCCGCCTCGCTCGACCAGACCTCGACGTTCAGGAGGGCGCCACGAGGGGTGGTGGTCGCGATCGAGCCGTCGGCCTCCTCGACCACGACTCGGCCGCTGATCGACGCGGCAGCGCTCGCGCGGGCGGCGCTCGGCGCTTGGTCGGTCGCGGCGGGCAGGGGGGACTCGGCGCTGGGCTGCCAGAGCGGCTGCCCCTCGGGGAGCACGATCGAGCGGGGCGCGTCGGAGGCGGCGACGGAGGCGACCGACGGCGCGGCGGCCGGTGCGGCGGAGGCGAGCGGGCTGGAGGTGATCGCCAGGGCGGCGACGAGGACCGCGGAGGCGGCGGACCTCAGAACGAGCGGGGACACGGCGGAGTGCCTGCTTCCAGGAGGAGGTCGCCCTGCGGCCGACCCGGCGGAGGGGATCGCGCTCATGCTAGCGGCGGTCCGCGCCCCGTCGCCCTCCCCGATCAGGGGTCAGGAGACGGGCGGCGCGACGAGGATGTCGTCCCACTCCAGAGCGCGCTCGAACCGGAAGCCGTGCCGCTCGTAGAGGCGCCGGGCGTCGCTGCGCTTCAGCACGTCGAGGCGGAAGGGCAGTCCCGGCCGCGCCTCCTCCGCCATCACGCGACGGAGGACGGCGCCGCCGATCCCCCGGCCCTGCACCTGAGGCGCCAGGTAGAAGTGCTCGATCCAGACCGCGTCCGGCTCGACCCGCGCGGCGATGCTCCCGGCGAAGGCGCCGTCGAGCTCGATCACCCGGGTGAGCTCGGGCCGGTACCCGTCGAGGAAGCGGTGCCGCACGCGGTGCTCGTCGTAGCGGTCGAGCGTCTCGAGCGACGGGCGCATGACGACCGCGCGCAGCTCGGCGATCGCCGCGGCGTCCTCCGCGGTCGCGGGGCGGAGCGACCAGCCGGCGTCGTCGGCCACGGTCAGCGGCCGCGCGGCTTGCGGGTCCGCCGCACGGCCGGCGCGGCCGCCTTGGCGCGTGCCGGCTTCTTCTTGCCGCCGCCGGCCCTCTCCGCCTTCTCGCGCGCCTCCCGCGCCTTCGCCTTGGCGGCCTTCGCGCGCGACTCGACCTTCGGTGTCGCGGCGGTCCCGCGGGTGGTGTTCGCGCTGCGGCCGCGGACGACGCCGATGAAGTCCTCGACGTCGTCGCCCTTGTCGTCCGTCACCCAGGCCAGGCGGACGGAGGAGGGAGCGACGCCGGTCACCGGCACCGCGGTCACGTCCTTGCGGCTGTGCACGCGCGCCACCGACTGCGGCACGATGAGCACGCCCACGCCGGCCGCGACCTGCTCGACCGCGTCGTCGAGGCCGGCCATGCGCGGCAGCGGGCGTCGCGAGCCGTCGGCGAGCTCCTCGGCGACCGCGGCCCATTCCGGCACGTCCTCCGGGTCCTGGAGGAGGTGCTCGCCGGCCAGCTCGGCGATGTCGAGCTCCTCCGCGGCGGCCAGGGCGTGCTCGCGGCCGAGGACGGCGACGGGCTGCTCGTCGTAGAGGTGGATGGAGCTGAGGGCGGAGGAGGAGACGTCGCCGCGGACGAACGAGAGCTGCGCGCGGCCCTCGAGCAGCGCCCGCTCCTGCTCGCGCTCGGCGACGACGGTGATGCGCAGCGGGAGATCGGAGCGGCGCTGGCCCCAGACACGGGTCCACTTGGTGGGGGTGACGCCGGGCACGAGGGCGACGGCGAGCACGGGGCCGGCGGGGACGGCGTCGGCGTCCTCGACGTCGGCGTCGGCATCGTCGGAGTCGTCGGAGTCGTCGGAGTCGGCGTCGGCGTCGAGGCCCTCGAAGAGGCCGTCGGTGTCGTCCGGCTCGGCGCCGACCGCGTCCACTGCGCCCGCCGCGCCCTCCGGACGCCCCTCCGCCTCGGGAGCGGCCTGCGGGTCGACGGTCTCGGGCTGCTCGCTCATCCCCTCAGGGTAGGTGGTCCGCGCCGCGCCGGTAGGGTTGCCGCATGGCCAAGGCGACACAGACGATGAAGGCTGCGACCGCGGCGAAGAAGCTGCAGGTCTACCTGCCCGCGACCCCGGAGGAGTTCCAGGAGTCGGCGATCACGCGGGAGCAGTACGACGAGCTCGCGGCGAACCCGCCCGCCTGGCTCGTGCAGCTGCGCGAGGAGGGGCCGCACCCCCGCTCCGTCATCGCCTCGCGGCTGAACGTCTCCATCTCGGGGCTCGCCCGCGGCGGCGTCACCGAGGCGCTGACCACTCCCGAGATCCAGGCCCTGCTCGACAAGGTCCCCGAGTGGCTGCGCGTCGAGCAGAACCGCTATGCGGAGGTCCGCCGCGAGCAGGCCCGCATCAAGTCCGAGCGCGCCGCCAAGGCCGCGGGCTGACGCTCCCTCTCCTCGTCGGAGGGACGCCGCCAGGGTCCGCGCAGTGCGCTGCGGATCGAGGCGGCGTCCCTCCGAGCAGGGCCGCCGGCTACTGGTTCGAGAACGCCGCGTCGAACGACGCGGTCGGGGTCTTCCAGAGCAGCGAGCGGATGAAGCCGACGGCCTCCTTCGCGCCGTGCAGGCGGTCCATCCCGGCGTCCTCCCACTCGATGGAGATCGGGCCGGAGTAGCCGATCGACTCCAGCGCCCGGAACGCGTCCTCCCACGGGACGTCGCCGTGACCGGTCGAGACGAAGTCCCAGCCGCGGCGGGGGTCGCCCCAGGGCAGGTGCGAGCCGAGCACGCCCGCGCGGCCGTTCTTCGGGCGCAGGCGGGTGTCCTTGCAGTCGACGTGGTAGATCCGGTCCTTGAAGTCGACGATGAAGCCGACCGGGTCGATGTCCTGCCACATCATGTGCGACGGGTCCCAGTTGAAGCCGAAGGCCGGGCGGTGCCCGATCGCCTCGAGGGTGCGCACGCTCGACCAGTAGTCGTAGGCGATCTCTGACGGGTGCACCTCGTGCGCGTAGACCACGCCGTTCGCGTCGAACTCGTCGAGGATCGGGTTCCAGCGGGTCGCGAAGTCCTCGTAGCCCTCGTCGATGACGGAGGCCGGCACCGGCGGGAACTGCGCCACGTAGGGCCAGATCTTCGAGCCGGTGAAGCCGACGACGACGTCCACGCCGAGCTTGCGGGCGACCCGCGCCGAGCGCTTCATGTCCTCGGCGGCGCGCTGCCGCACTCCCTCCGCGTCGCCGTCGCCCCAGGTGTAGTCGCGCACGAGGGCCTTGTGGCGGAAGTCGATCGGGTCGTCGCAGACGGCCTGGCCGGTGAGGTGGTTCGAGATCGCGAAGACCTCGAGGCCGTAGCGGTCGAGGACCTCCAGGCGCGAGGCGGCGTAGGCGTCGTCCTCGTCCGCGCGCTTGAGGTCGAGGTGGTCGCCCGAGGCCGCGATCTCGAGTCCGTCGTAGCCCCACTCGGCGGCGAGGCGGGCGACCTCCTCGAAGGGCAGGTCGGCCCACTGCCCGGTGAACAGCGTCACGGGACGGGTGGCGGGGTAGGTCTTCTCGTCGCTCATGCGGCGATCTCCGTCCGGTCGTCGGCGGCGGGCACGGTCACCCAGGCGCCTGTCTCGGCCGCGTCGAGCACGGCCTCGGTGATGCGCGCCGCGCGGAGGCCGTCGTCGAAGGTCGGCAGACCCTCGACGTCGGCGCCCGCCACGGCGGCGTAGGTGTCGCGGGCGAACGCCGTGAAGGCGTCCTGGTAGCCCATCGGATGGCCGCTCGGCACGATCGAGAGCCGGGCGGCGTCGGGCGCGAGGATCGCGGCGTCGCGCGGCACCAGCAGGGCGCTGTCGCGCCGTCCCACCCACAGCGTCTCGGGGAGCTCCTGCTCGAAGCGCAGCGACTCCTCCAGCCCGGAGACCTCGAGCACCAGCTCGTTGCGGTGGCCCGCGGTGACCTGCGAGACGAGGAGCGTGCCGACGGCGCCGCCCTCGAGCCGGACGATCAGGCCGGCCACGTCCTCGGTGCGCACCGGGCGGCCTCCGCGCTCGGCGTGGACCGTGCTCGTGATCGCGGCGAGCGAGTCGATCCGGTCGCCGGTGACGAACTCCAGCAGGTCGACCAGGTGCGAGCCGATGTCGCCGAAGGCCCGCGAGCGGCCGCCGGCGGCCGGGTCGACGCGCCAGTTGTCGTCGGAGGCGCCCAGCAGCCAGTCCTGGAGGTAGCTCCCGCGGACCGTGACCAGGCGGCCGGTCTCGCCGGAGGCGACACGGGCGCGGGCCTCGCGCACCATCGGGTGGAAGCGGTAGGCGAACGGGACGGTCGCCACCACGCCGGCGGAGGACGCGGCCGCGGCGAGCGACTCCGCCTCCCGCAGCGTCGCGGCGAGCGGCTTCTCGCAGACCACGTGCTTGCCCGCCTCGATCGCCGCGAGCGCGAGTGCGGCGTGCGTGGCGTTCGGTGTGCAGACGTGCACGAGGTCGATGCTCTCGTCCTCGATCAGGGCCCGAGCGTCCGGGTAGGCGCGTTCGACGCCGAGCTCGGCCGCCGCCCGCTCGCCCTTCTCGCGGGTGGAGGAGGCGACGCCGGCGAGCACCGCTCCGGCGCTCCGGGCCGCGCGGCTGTGCACGGCCGCCATGAAGCCGCCGCCGAGCACGCCGACGCGCAGGGGTGCGGGCATCAGGAGAGGGTCGCTTCGGTCGGGTCCCAGCTCTCGGGAAGTGCGGGGCGGGGCGTCACGGAGCTCGTGACGAGGACCTTCTCGCCGGTCTCGGCGGCCTCGAGGAGCGAGAGCATCACATCGGTGACGTGGTACGCCAGGTCGCCGGAGGCGGCCTCGGGGCGGTCGGCCCGGATCGCACGGGCGAGCTCGAGCACGCCGGTGCCGCGGGAGGCGGTCGAGCCGGTCGCCGCGAGGACCTCCGGCTCGGCGGACCCGCGGCGGTGCAGGGTGATCTCGCCGTCGTGCTGGTTCGGGTCGGGAAGGACGAGGGTGCCCTCGGAGCCGTTGATCTCGACGAAGCCGGTGCGCGGCAGGCTCGACTCGAAGCTCCACACGCCCTGGGCCGAGGCCCCGGACTCGAAGCGGAGCAGCCCGCCGATGTGCGTCGGGATGGTCACCGGGAACTCGGTGCCCTCCTTCGGGCCGGAGCCGACCACGCGGGTGGCGCGGGCCTGGGACGAGACGGCGGTGACGCTCTCGACGGGGCCGAGGTTCTGCACGAGCGTGGTGATGTAGTACGGGCCCATGTCCAGCAGCGGCCCACCGCCCTCGGCGAAGAAGAACTCCGGGTTCGGGTGCCACGACTCGGGGCCGGGGCCCTGGAAGAGGGTGAGGGCGGAGAGCGGCGTGCCGATGGCTCCGCTCTCGATCACGCGCTGCGCCGTCTGGAGGCCCGCGCCCAGGAAGGTGTCGGGAGCGGTCGCCACACGCAGCCCCTTCTCCTTCGCCAGCGCGAGCAGCTCGATCCCGCTGTCGCGGTCGAGCGAGAAGGGCTTCTCGGTCCACACGTGCTTGCCCGCCTCGACCGCGCGGCGCGCGACCTCGACGTGGGCGGCCGGGATCGTGAGGTTCACGACGATCTCGATGCCCTCGTGCGCGAGGAGCTCCTCGACGGTGCCGGAGGCGGGGACGCCGAACGCCTCGGCCTGGGTCCTCGCCCGCTCGAGGTCGATGTCGGCGACGAAGAGCACCTCGAGGTCGGGGAAGACGGTGAGGTTGGTCAGGTACTGGGTGCTGATGTTGCCGGCGCCGATGACGCCGACGCCCACGCGGCCGGTGCCGCTCATGCGCCGAGCCCCGAGACGTAGCGGTGGGCCGACTCCAGGCCCTCGAAGATGTCGCCGGCGTAGGCGTCGAACTCCAGCACGGGCAGGGCCTGCGGAGCGGCGGCGAGGATCGCCGGGACGTCCATCGCGCCCTCGCCCGCGGGCAGCTGCTCCTGGGTGTCGGCCGAGACGGGTCCGTCCTTCACGTGCAGGAAGCGCACCTGGCCGCCGAGGCGTCCGAGCACCTCGACCGGGTCGTCGCCGCCGACGGCCGCCCAGTAGGTGTCGAGCTCGAGGACCATGCGCGGGTCGAGCAGGCCCGCGAGGTGCTCGAAGGCGCTGCGGCCGTCGACGCGGTTCTCGAACTCGAACGCGTGGTTGTGGTAGCCGAGCACCAGGCCGCGGGCGGCTGCGGAGTCGACCAGCGCGTTCAGCTCGTCGGCGATGCGGGCGACGTCGTCCGCGGTGGTCCAGCGGGTCGGATCGACGAAGGGGTCGATCACGGTCTCGACGCCGAGCGAGGCGGCCGTGTCGAGGATCTCGTCCACGGTGGCGTCGCCCTGCGGGCCGAGGAGGCGCGCGTGGGCGCTGGGAGCGCGCAGTCCGCTGGCGGGCAGTGCCGCGCGGTAGGCGTCGGCCAGGTCGACGAACCCGAAGAGCTCGACCGTGGTGAAGCCGATCGCCGCGAGGCGGTCGAGGGTGGCGGGCAGATCGGCCGCGAGCGGCTCGCGCACCGAGTAGAGCTGGACAGAGAGGTCTGAGGGTGTGGCCACCGGTGGGGCTCCTGATCGCATCGGAAGGTGTGCCTCGAACCCTACGCGGACTTTTGCTCACGGACAAGCAAAACTAGCCCTGCACGCCCGCCAAGTCGGGCGCCCACCGCGCAGAAGCGCGGGCGCTGTGGTTGACTCTGGCCATGTCCCCGCGCCGCCGCATCACCGTCAGCGCGGTCGGCGAGCTGCTGCTCCTGCTGGCCGACGGGGCGCCCCGGACGCGGGCAGACGTGGTCGCCGAGACGGGCCTGCCGCGCGCGGCCGTCTCCGCCCAGCTCGACGTCCTGACCGCCTCCGGCCTGGTCGCCCGGCAGGACGACGCCCCCTCCTCCGGCGGCCGCCCCGCCGCCCGCGTGGCCTTCGACCCCCGCGCGCGCAGCCTCCTCGCCGTCGACCTGGGCGCGGCGCACGCCGTCGTGGCCCTGACCGACCTCGACGGCACGGTCCTCGCCCGCCGCCGCGAGAGCATCGCCATCGCCGACGGCCCTCTCGCCGTCCTCGGCCACGCCCTCGACGTCGCCGCGGCCCTGCTCGGCCGGACTCCGGTTGCCGGCCCGCTCGCGGGAGTCGGCGTCGGCGTCCCCGGCCCGGTCGAGCACGCGACGGGCCGCCCGGTGAAGCCGCCGATCATGCCCGGCTGGGACCGCTTCGACATCCCGGAGTTCGTCGGCCGCCGCCTCCCCGTGCCCGTCCTGGTCGACAACGACGTGAACCTGCTCGCGCTCGGCGAGCACGCCGACCACTACGCCGACGTCGACGACCTCCTCTACGTGAAGGTGTCCACCGGCATCGGAGCCGGGATCGTCAGCGGCGGCGCCCTGCAGCGCGGAGCCCTCGGCGCCGCGGGCGACCTCGGCCACGTGCAGGTCCCCGGCGACCGCGGCGAGGCCGACCTCGAGGCGATCGCGAGCGGCTCGGCCATCGCCCGCCGTCTGACCGAGTCCGGGATCGACGCCGCCAGCACCTCCGACGTCGTCACCCTGCTGACCGGCGGGGACCCCACCACCGTCGAGCTCACGCGCGCCGCGGGCCGCGACATCGGCGAGGTGCTCGCCACCTGCGTGAACCTCCTGAACCCCTCCGTCATCGTCGTCGGCGGCAGCATCGCCCAGGCCAGCCACGAGGTCCTCGCCGGGGTCCGCGAGGTCGTCTACCGCCGCTCCCTCCCCCTGGCGACCCGCGCGCTCGACATCGTGCAGGCCGCGGCCCAGGGCGGAGGCGTCCGCGGTGCCGCCCTGATGGTCCGGCGCCACCTCCTCTCCCCCGCGCACGTCGACGCCTTCCTCGACGCCTGAGCCGCTGTCGCTAGCAGTCCCGCCGCGGCGGGACGCCGCGCGTCGGCGTGCCGATTCGACCGGGCGCCGCAGGGGGCAGAGAATGAATCGGTGCCCGACCTGCAGCTCTCCTTCCCCTGGGAGACGCAGCCCGTCTTCACGGACGCCGAGCCCCCGCACCTCCGGAGGGTCGTCGCCGACTCCTCGGACCGCGTCGCCTGGCTCCGCGCCCGCTCGCGAGGCATCACCGCGACCGACGTCGCCCGCCTCTCCTCCCCCGCTGCGATCGGCAGGGCTGCGCTCGACAAGCTCTACGGCACCGGCTTCGGCGGCAACGCCTTCACCGACCACGGCCGCGCCCGCGAACCCGAGATCGCCGCCTGGGTGCGGAGCGAGCACGCGATCGAGCCCAGCAGCACCCTCTTCCACGCGAGCCAGGAGCGGCGCCACCTCGCCACTCCCGACGGCATCGGCCTCCGCGAGGACGGCCGGCTCGAGCTGTGCGAGATCAAGACCACGACGAAGCCGTGGCGGAGCATCCCGCGCCACTACCTGCGGCAGGTCTTCTGGCAGCAGTACGTCCTCGGCGCGGAGCGCACGCTCGTCGTCTGGGAGCAGCACCGCGACTTCGTGCCCATCGAGGGCGAGCCGAACTCCCGCTGGGTGGACCGCGACGAGGACGAGATCCACATCCTCGTGCGGCTGGCGGGGATGCTGATGGCCGAGCTGCACGAGCGGACGCGCGCCCGGTGACGGTCCTCCTCCTGCACGGCCTGGGCGGCGACCGCTCCCAGCCGCTGGGGCTGCTGCGCTCCGCCCTGCCCGCCGGCAGCGAGGTCATCGCTCCGGACGTCCGCGCCCACGGCGCCTCCGAGCTGCTCGGCGCGCCCGGCGACTTCGCGCTCGAGGCGCTGGCCGACGAGGTGACGGAGGAGGTCGTGCGGGCCGGAGCCGCGCACAAGCCGCTCACGGTGCTCGGCATCTCGATGGGCGCCGCGATCGCCCTGCGCCTCGCCGTCCGACGCGTGCTGCCGATCGACCGCGCCGTCTTCGTGCGTCCCGCCTTCACCGCCGAGCCGCTTCCCGAGAACCTCACCGTGTTCCCCGTCATCGCGCAGCTCCTGCACGACCACGGCGCGAAGCGCGGCGAGAGGATGTTCCGCGCCTCGGGCCTGTTCGCGCGCGCCGCCGAGGTGTCCCCCGCGTCGGCGGAGGCGCTGACGCTGCAGTTCCGTTCCCCGCGGGCGGCCGAGCGTGCCGTCCGGCTCGCCCAGATCCCGCGGAACGCCGCCTACCGCGACTCCGCAGAGCTGGGCGAGGTCATCGCGCGCACCCTGGTGATCGCGGCGGAGCGCGACCCCGTGCATCCGGTCGAGGTCGCGGAGGCGTGGGCTAGGGCTCTTCCGGATGCGGACTGCGAGCGGGTGCCGTCGCGGGACGAGGGCTTCGCCGCTCAGCAGGACCGGATCCGCGGGCACGTCCGCGACTGGCTCGCTCGGCGCTGAGGTCCTCGAGCGCGAGCACCAGGCCGACGAACGCGAGCCAGAGCACCGCGATCGCCGTCGCCACGAACTCGAGCGTCCCGCCGAGCCGCAGCCACACGCGCAGCAGCGACAGGATCCCGCCGGTCCCGGCGACGACCGCCACCGAGATCCCGGCGGCGAGCGAGAGGCGCGCGACCGCCGGGCGCCCCCGCACCGTCGCCAGCTGGAGCATCGCGGCGCAGGCGGCGCCGAAGCCGAGCACGGCGGCCGAGGTGTGGATCAGGTCCTGCCACTGGAAGGCCGGCCCGACCGGCAGCGGGCAGCCCGCCGTGCAGGTCACCTGCGAGGCGAGCGCGAAGCAGGCGGCCGCCAGGAGGATCGCCGCGGCCGGGCGGAGGGCGGGCAGCAGGCGGGCGCGCACCGCCCAGGCGCCCGCGGCGATCAGCGCGCCGCCGGCCGCCACGAGCAGCAGCGCGACCTCGAAGGCGCCCGCCGTCGGCAGGTCCGGCGCGCCCATCTCGCTGACGTAGACCCAGCGGCTGGTGCCGATGCTGATCCGCGCGGCCAGGAGGACCACGAGCCCGGCCAGGACCAGGAGGGCACCGCCGACCAGCAGGGAACGTCGGCGTCGCATCCCCTCATCGTGCCAGACCGGGCGCCCGCGACTCCGCGCGCCAATCTTCTCCCGAGGGTGACACCCCCGTAACAGCGCCGACTCATTGCCTCGGTTGACTGGACGCGGCGTCGGATGCGGGATCGGGGGCGACGTCCTCGGCACGCTCCACCCGCACGCCTCAGCGACAGGAAAGGCGACGATGCACACCAGCGCGCTCGGGCACGGCCTCGCGATCGGCGAGATCCCGGAGGAGGTCGTCCTCCCCGACACGATGACGGCGGCGGTGATCGATGCGCCGGGCGACGCCTCCGCCCTGCACCTGGCGACCGTGCCGACCCCCTCCGCCATCAACGCCGAGTTCACCGTGAAGGTGGTCGCGGCCGGCGTGAATCCGCTCGATGCGAAGACGCGCGCGGGCCAGGGGGTCGCCTCGCAGATCGCCTCCTACCCGGCCGTCCTCGGCCACGACTTCTCGGGCGTCGTCGTCTCGAGCCCCTACCCGGCGCATCCGCTGCGGCCGGGCGACGAGGTGTACGGCTTCGTCATGGTGCCGCGCTACTCGGGCTCCTACGCGGAGTACGTCAGCGTGCCGAGCGTCTCGATCGCGCGGAAGCCGTCGACGCTCTCGCACGTGGAGGCGGCCGGCGTCCCGCTCGCGGCGCTCACCGCCTGGGGCATGGTCGTGGAGCTCGCCAAGGCGCACGAGGGTCAGCGGATCCTGATCCACGCCGGCTCGGGCGGAGTCGGCCACTTCGCCGTGCAGTTCGCCGCCTACTTCGGCGCCTCGGTGATCGCGACCGGCTCGACCCGCAACCTGCAGTGGCTGCGCGAGCTCGGCGCCGCGCAGGTGATCGACCACACGGCGGAGCGCTTCGACGAGCTGCTGTCCGGCGTCGACGTGGTCATCGATCTGGTCGGCAACGTCCACGACGACACGGGCTCGCGCTCGCTGAGTGTCCTCCGGCCCGGGGGCCTGATCGTGAACGCGCCCACCGGGAGCTGGCCCGGGTTCTTCGAGGAGGCGGCCGCTGCGGGCGTGCGCGCCTCCACCTACCGCGTCGCACCCGACGGGGCGACCCTCGGCGTGGTCTCGCGCCTGCTCGAGTCGGGCGACGTCCGCGTCTTCATCGACGGCATCTTCCCCCTCGCCCGCGCCTGCGAGGCTCACGAGCAGCTCGAGACGGGCCACACCCGCGGCAAGATCGTCCTCACCGTCTCCGAGGGCTGAGCTCCTCCCCCTCCTCCGCGTCCTCCGCGAGATGCCACTTCAGCACGCTGAGCGCGGCGTGTCGCGTACCGAAGTGGCATCTCGCCGGGAGGGGGTCAGGCGAGCGGGCGCTCGAGGACGAAGTCGTCCTCCCAGCGGGCGCCGACGAGGAAGCGCTTGCGGCCGACGACGGCGAAACCGTGCTTGGCGTAGAAGCGCTGAGCGCGCACGTTCTCCTCGTTGACGCCGAGCCAGGCGCCGGCGGCTCCGTGCGCACGCGCTTCGTCGAGGGTCGCACCCATCAGCGCGGAGGCCGCTCCGGAGCCGTGCCTGCCGGGGAGGAGGTAGAACTTGCTGAGCTCGACGGTGGGACGCACCCGGATCGCCGCGACGACGTCCGCATCGGCGGGCTCCCCGCGCACGAGCATCGCGTACGCGGTCAGAACCCCGCAGTCGTCGTCGACCAGGAGCGAGCGGAGCGGGTCGACGAGGTGGTCGCGGAAGCGCTCGACCGAGAGGACCGTGCGCACGAACTCGGCCTTGGCCTCCTCCGTCGTGTGCGGCGGGCAGGCCAGCGGGAAGGTCGCGGCGGCCAGCTCGGCCAGGGCGGTCGCATCGGCGGGAGACGCCCGGCGGACGGTCACGCGAGGCGCGGCGGAGAGAGGCGGATCACCGGACCAGTATGCCGGGACGACGAAGGAGGGGGCCCGCCGAAGCGGACCCCCTCCTCACGTCGGTGCGTGTCGGGCTCAGGCCAGGACGTTGACGTCCAGCGGGATGCCGGGGCCGAAGGTCGTCGAGACGGCGGCCTTCTGGATGTAGCGGCCCTTCGAGGAGGACGGCTTGAGGCGGAGGATCTCGTCGAGCGCGGTCTTGAAGTTCTCCTGGAGCTGCTCCTCGGTGAACGCGGCCTTGCCCACGACGAGGTGCACGTTGGCGTGCTTGTCGACGCGGAACTCGATCTTTCCGCCCTTGATCTCGGTCACGGCCTTCGCCACGTCCGGGGTCACGGTGCCGGTCTTCGGGTTGGGCATGAGGCCGCGGGGGCCGAGCACCTTTCCGAGACGGCCGACCTGGCCCATGAGCTCCGGGGTCGAGACGGCGGAGTCGAACGAGGTGTACCCGCCCGCGACCTTCTCGATGAGCTCGGCGCCGCCGACCTCGTCGGCACCGGCGGCCAGCGCGGCCTCGGCGGCCGGACCGGTCGCGAACACGATGACGCGGGCGGTCTTGCCCGTGCCGTGGGGCAGGATGACCGTGCCGCGGACCATCTGGTCGGCCTTGCGGGGGTCGACACCGAGCTTGAGGGCGACCTCGACGGTGCTGTTGAACTTGGCGGAACCGGTCTCGCGGGCGAGCGCGACGGCCTCGTCGGCCGTGTAGAACTTGCCCTCTTCGAGCTTGGCCGCGGCGGCCCGGTAGGCCTTCGACTTCTGTGCCATGTTGTTTCTCCTTGAAACGAGAATGTGGTTCTAGAGCCTGGCGGGCTCTCCCACGGGGGTGATGGAGTTCTGATGGTGCCGCGATCGCGGCCGTGAGTGCTGCTCTCGGGAGCCGGAGCGTGCGCGGAGGTTGTCGAGGTGCAGCGCGCGACACCGATGCGGGATCGCGGTCGCGTTCTCGAGGCTTCCGCGGCGAGTTCGCGCTGGTGAGCGCGGGACTGCCGCCGTCGAGCAGCGCTTCGCGCTACTCGACCGTGATGCCCATCGAGCGGGCGGTGCCGGCGATGATCTTCGCGGCGGCGTCGATGTCGTTGGCGTTCAGGTCGACCTGCTTCGCCTCGGCGATCTCGCGGACCTGCGCCTGCGTGAGCTTCGCGACCTTCACGGTGTGCGGGGTCGAGGAGCCCTTGGCGACGCCGGCGGCCTTCTTGATGAGCTCCGCCGCGGGCGGGGTCTTCAGCACGAAGGTGAACGAGCGGTCCTCGTAGACGGTGATCTCGACGGGGATGACGTTGCCGCGCTGCGACTCGGTCTGCGCGTTGTACGCCTTGCAGAACTCCATGATGTTGACGCCGTGCTGACCGAGCGCCGGACCGATCGGGGGCGCGGGGTTGGCCGCGCCGGCCTTGATCTGGAGCTTGATCAGGCCGGTGACCTTCTTCTTGGGGGCCATTCTGATTCCTTTTCTCAGGGTTCGAGCGGTCGGGGGCTCCCGGCCGCTCTCCCGCGCATCCGACGGTGCCGGATCGCGGTGGAGGAGGGTCGTCCGGCGCGCACAGAGGCGGGCGCCGACACGAAAACCCGTACGAGCTTACACGAGCGGGGCCACCCCCGACAGGGCGCGGGCACCGTCCGCCTGCGGCGCCCTCCGCGGGCAACTGTCCGATCCGCAGGGGTGCGCGCGATCTGCAGGAGTGCGTGCGATCTGCAGGTAAGTGGGCGATCTGCAGGGGGCTGGCTGTGCCGTGTGCAGGGGATCTCGACCACGGCTGACCGTTCAGGCGGAGGAAAGCGCTCCCACGCGCGGAACGCCTGCAGATCGCACCGGTCGCGCGGAACACCTGCGGATCGCACACACCACAGGTCGCGCGGGCGGCTCCGGGCACGACGCCGCAGACGACGAACGCCCCCTCCGCCGCAGCGGAGAGGGCGTCGACGCGGGTCCGACGGACTAGAGCTTGGTGACCTGGTCGAACGACAGCTCGACCGGGGTCTCGCGCTCGAAGAGCGAGACGAGCACGGTGAGCTTGCCGCTCTCGGGCTTGATCTCGCTGATCGAGCCGGGAAGACCCGCGAACGAGCCCTCCTTGATGGTGATGGTCTCGCCGATCTCGAAGTCGACCTCGGCGGGCAGCACGCGCTGGGCCTGCTTCTGGCCCTTGGCGCCGGCGGTCTTGGAGGGGGCGACGTCCTTGATCTCGACGAGGCTCTTCAGCATCGTGAAGGCCTCCTCGAAGCGCAGCGGGGTCGGGTTGTGGGCGTTGCCCACGAAGCCGGTGACGCCAGGGGTGTGGCGGACGACCGACCACGAGTCCTCGTTGAGGTCCATCCGCACCAGCACGTAGCCGGGGATGCGCACGCGGGTGACCATCTTGCGCTGGCCGTTCTTGATCTCGACCACGTCCTCCATCGGGACCTGGACCTCGAAGATGTAGTCCTCGGCCTCGAGCGAGACCTTGCGGTTCTCGATGTTCGACTTCACGCGCTTCTCGAAGCCGGCGTAGGAGTGGATGACGTACCACTTGCCCGGCTTGCCGCGCAGCTCGGTGCGGAAGGCCTCGTACGGGTCGATGTCGGCGAGGTCCTCACCGGCGGACTCGGCGTCCTCGGCGGCGACCTCGGCCTCGTCCTCGACGGCCTCGAGGGCCGCTTCGGCCTCCTCGACGGTGTCGATGTGCGCGGCCTCGTCGACCGCGGAGTCGGCCTCGGGGTCGTCGACGGAGCCGATGGCGTCCAGCGCGGCCTCGAGGTCGGAGGCGAGGTCGTCCTCGGACTCGTTCTCGTCGATGATGCTCAGCGCACCCTGCTCGGCGGGCTCGACGGCGTCCTCGGCCTGCGACTGGACGTCGCCCTCCTGCTCCTCCTCGACCTCCGACGACTGCTCGGCAGCCGTCGCCCAGTCGACGTCGTCGCGGTTTCTGTCAGACACTCGTCACAACTCTCTCTCGATCGATCGGTCGCGCCCCTCGGGGCGCGTCCCGCTGTCGCCGGCACCCTCCGCTCGCGCGGCCCGGATGCTCTCGGGTCAGGCGGCGGGTGTGCCGAACACGTAGGTCACGGCCAGGGCGAACACCCAGTCGAGGAAGGACACCAGCGCCATCATGATGACGACGAAGATCAGCACGACCACGACGTAGTTGCCCAGCTCCTTGCGGGTGGGCGTCACGACCTTCTTCAGCTCGGCGATGACCTGCCGGATGAAGAGGGCGATGCGCGCGAACGGGTTGCGCCGCGCGGCTCGCTGCTGATTGGCGATCGCGACGACGTCCTCGCTCGGCTCGTCGACTGCTTTCCCGGCCACCTGCACGCACCTTTCCCGCACCGGAACCTCCGGTGTGGCCGACCGCCCGTCATGGGCGGCCCTGGACCGATGACCGCAGCGTCGCGGGGACCGCGTGCGACGGGCATCGATGTGCAGGGCGGACAGGGCTCGAACCTGCAACCTGCGGTTTTGGAGACCGCTGCTCTACCAATTGAGCCACCGCCCTATGGATGCCGTTGCGGGCATCCGAGGAGGAGACCGACCCGCCGCCCCACCGCCGCGACCCTCGCGGGCGCTGTGGATGAGGGCAGAGATCGACTACCTCGGACGAGTGTACGTGGACCCGCAGGGCGTGTCCAGCCGAGCGGCGGGGGGCCTCGGAGCCCCGTGCGCGCGCAGGATACGCTGGCCGTCGTGTCCTCCACCACGCGCATCTCCGCCCGCATCGCCGCCATCGCCGAGTCCGCCACTCTGAAGGTCGACGCCAAGGCGAAGGCCCTCCAGGCCCAGGGCCGACCGGTCGTGTCCTACGCCGCCGGCGAGCCCGACTTCCTCACTCCCGAGCACATCGTCGAGGCCGCCTCGGCCGCCGTGCTCGACCCGAGGAACTACCGCTACACCCCCGCCGCGGGCCTCCCCGACCTCCGCGCGGCCATCGCGGAGAAGACGGCGCGCGACTCCGGATGGGCCGTCGACCCGTCGCAGGTCGTGGTCACCAACGGCGGCAAGCAGGCCGTCTACCAGGCGTTCCAGACCCTTCTGGACGACGGCGACGAGGTGCTGGTGCCGACCCCCTACTGGACCACCTACCCCGAGGCGATCAAGCTGGCCGGCGGCGTGCAGGTGGACGTGTTCGCGGGAGCCGACCAGGGGTACCTGGTCACGGTCGAGCAGCTGGAGGCCGCGCGCACCGAGCGCACGAAGGTGCTCCTGTTCGTCTCCCCCTCCAACCCCACCGGCGCCGTCTACTCGGCCGAGCAGACCCGCGAGATCGGCGAGTGGGCCGAGGAGCACGGCCTCTGGATCATCGCCGACGAGATCTACCAGAACCTCGTCTACTCCACCGGCGACCAGGACGACGCGAGCCCGCTCGAGCGCGCGACCTCCATCGTCGAGGCGGTGCCCGCCCTGCGCGACCGGACGATCCTCGTCAACGGCGTCGCGAAGACCTACGCGATGACCGGCTGGCGCGTGGGATGGATGGTGGGCCCGGCCGACGCGATCAAGGGGGCCTCCAACCTCCAGTCGCACCTCTCGAGCAACGTCTCGAACATCTCGCAGCGCGCCGCGATCGCCGCCCTCACGGGACCGCAGGAGCCGGCCGAGGAGATGCGCCTGGCCTTCGACCGCCGCCGCCGCACCATCGTCGCCGAGCTGAACGCGATCGACGGGATCGAGTGCCCCACCCCGGGCGGCGCGTTCTACGTCTACCCCGACGTCAACGGACTGCTGAACCGCGAGTGGAACGGCACCACCCCGACGACCTCCCTCGAGCTCGCCGACCTCATCCTCGAGCAGGCCGAGGTCGCCACCGTCCCCGGCGAGGCCTTCGGACCGAGCGGCTACCTCCGCCTCTCCTACGCCCTCGGCGACGACGCGCTCCTCGAGGGCGTGCGCCGCTTGCAGAAGCTCTTCGGCACCGATTAGACCCTCTCCTCCTGCGTCGTCGATCGGCCGCGGTCGGCTCGACGACGCAGGAGCGTCGCAGAGAGCGGGATGCGTACCGCGGACGACGATCCGCTGACATGCGGATCGCCGGTCACCGCTCGCACGGTGATCGCGGGGACTGCCCCCGGCCTGTCCGACAGGTGAAGGGTGCCTGCCATCTCGGGGCGGGCAGGGCAAGAGGGAGGCGGAAATCAGGGATGACTGTCGCCGGAGGGGTGCGACAGGGCACGCTGTGACGATGAGCGAAGACCACGCCGTCCGAGTCCGCGACCTGCGGAAGGACTACGGGGGCGCTCCGGCGGTCGCGGGAGTCTCCTTCGACATCCACCGGGGCGAGACCTTCGCGCTCCTCGGCCCGAACGGCGCCGGCAAGTCGACGACGATCGAGATCCTCGAGGGCTACCGTGACCGCTCCGGCGGCGAGGTCTCGGTCCTCGGGGTCGACCCGCGCCACGGCGACCTGGCGTGGAAGGCGCGACTGGGCATCGTCCTGCAGTCCAGCGGCGAGTCCGGCAACGCGACGGTCCGTGAGCAGATCGCGCACTTCGCCGGCCTCTACCCGCGACCGCGCGACGTCGACGAGACCATCGAGGCCGTCGGACTGACGTCCAAAGCCCGCTCGCGCATCGGCCGCCTCTCGGGAGGCCAGCGCCGACGCGTCGACGTCGCCCTCGGCATCATCGGCCGCCCCGAGCTGGTGTTCCTCGACGAGCCCACCACGGGCTTCGACCCCGAGGCCCGCCACTCCTTCTGGGACCTGATCGCCCTGCTCAAGAGCGAGGGCACGACCATCCTGCTCACCACGCACTACCTCGACGAGGCCGCCCGCCTCGGCGACCGCGCCGCCGTGATCTCCGGTGGGCGGCTCCTGGCCCTCGGCCCGATGAGCGCGATCGGAGGGGACGAGGCGCGCGTCCCCATCGTGCAGTGGCGCGAGGACGGCGTGCTGCACCGGCTGCGCACCACCGAGCCCGCCCGGACCGTCGCCGAGCTCCACTCCCGGATCGGGGAACCGACAGCCCTCGAGGTCGTCCGCCCCAGCCTCGAGGACATCTACCTCGACCTCATCCGCGAGGACCGCGACGCGGTCGACCTGATCGGAGAGCCCGCGTGACCGCCGCCGCCACCCGCCCCCGCACCCTCTCCACCGGTCCGGGACGCACCGTCCGCCTCGGACTCGCCCGGGCCCGCTACGAGATCCGCTCGTACTTCCGCGCTCCGGACCAGGTGTTCTTCACCTTCCTCTTCCCGGTGCTGCTCCTGACGATCTTCTCGGTCGCGTTCGGCGACACCGCGGTGATGCAGGCGAACCCCCAGGACCCGGGCATCCCGATGGCGGAGTACTACGTGCCGGGCCTGGCCGCGGCCGGGATCCTGCTCTCGGGCGTCCAGAACCTGGGCGTCGACATCGCGGTCGAGCGCGGCGACGGCACGCTCAAGCGCCTCGCGGGAGCACCGCTGCCGGTCTTCAGCTACTTCATCGGCAAGTTCGGCCAGGTGCTCGTGACGAGCCTCGCGCAGACGGCCCTGCTGCTCCTCGTCGCGGCGACGGTGTTCTCGGTCGCGCTGCCCACCGACAGCGGGCGCTGGGCGACCTTCGCCTGGGTCTACCTGGCCGGAGTCGCGACGTCGGCCATCCTCGGCATCGCCGTCTCCGCCCTGCCCCGCTCGGGCAAGAGCGCGACCGCGGTGATCGTGCCGCCGCTGCTCGTGCTGCAGTTCATCTCCGGGTCGTACCTGTCGTTCACGACGCTGCCGGACTGGCTGCAGAACACGGCCAGCGTCTTCCCGCTCAAGTGGATCGCGCAGGGCATGCGCGCCGTGTTCCTGCCGAGCGGGTTCGAGGAGGCGGAGGTGAACGGGTCGTGGGACCTCGGAGGCGTCGCGCTGGTGCTCGGGATCTGGCTCGTCGTGGGACTCGTCGCCTGCCGCTTCGGCTTCCGCTGGATCCGCCGCGACAGCTGAGGCGGAGGAGGCCGCGGCCGAGGAGCGCGCGTCCTCAGGGGCACGGGGCCCGCTCTCGCAGACCCCGCGGGCTCAGACCGCGGTGCCGACCACCACGGGCTCGGGGTGCAGCAGCACGCCGAACTCCGCCAGGACGCGCCCCTGAACGTACCGGGCGAGCTCGGCGACCTGCTCGGCCGTCGCTCCTCCGCGATTGGTCAGGGCGAGGGTGTGCTTGCTCGACACGGCGGCCCGCGAGCCGGGCAGGGCGAACCCGCGCGAGACGCCGGCGTGCTCGATCAGCCACGCGGCACTGAGCTTCACCAGACCGTCGGCGCGGGGAGGCACGGGAAGCCCGACGGGCGCTCCGGCCTCGACCGCGGCGAGCGGAGTGATGACGGGCGCCTCCGCCGTCGGCTCGACCGGCCAGCGCGGCGCCTCGGGCGGCAGGGAGTCGGCGAACGCACTCGTGACGAGCGGGTTGGTGAAGAAGGAGCCGGCGCTCGCGGTGTCGGGGTCCTCCGGATCGAGGACCATGCCCTTGCCCGCGCGGAGCGCCAGGACGGTCTCGCGCACCCGCGCGAGCGGCACGCGGTCGCCGAGAGCGACTCCGAGCGCCGACGCCAGCTGGCCGTAGGCGACGGGAGTGCCGTCGCCCTCGGCGCCGACCTCCTCGAGCGCGAACTCGACGGCCAGCACCGCGCCGCGGCGGCCCTGCTTGATCACGGAGGTGCGGTAGGCGAACTGCAGCTCCTCCGCCGTCAGCCGGACGGGCTCGCGGGCGCCCTCGTCGAGGAAGTCCACCGCGACCAGCGTGTCCGAGAGCTCCTGGCCGTAGGCGCCGATGTTCTGCACCGGAGACGCTCCGACGGTGCCGGGGATGCCGCTGAGGGCCTCGAGGCCCGCCCAGCCGCGCTTCACGGTCGTCTCGACGAGGCCGTCCCAGGACTCGCCCGCCTGCACCCGCAGGAGCACGCGCCCCGGCTCGTCGGCGGGGAGCCGCTCGACGCCGGTGGTGCGCACGCGCACGACCGTGCCCTCGACCCCGTCGTCGCCCACGAGGAGGTTGGAGCCGCCGCCGAGCAGCAGCCACGGCTCGTCGTCCGACCACAGGCCGACGAGCGTCTCGACCAGCTCCGCCTCGGTGGCGGGCTCGACGAGGCGCTCGGCGGGTCCGCCGACGCGGAGGGTGGTCAGGGCGGAGAGCCGCGGCGCGGAGGTCACGCGAGTCGGACCCGGGCCTGGGCCTTGCCGAGGACGGACTGGCCCTCGACCGAGACGGCGAGGTCGACACGGACCCAGCCCTCCTCGGCGTTCACGGCGCCGACCTTGGCGACCACGTCGATCGCGGCGCCGTCGCGCGGGTCCACGACGACGGGGCGGGTGAAGCGCACCTGGTAGTCGACCACGCGTCCGGGGTCGCCGACCCAGTCGACGACGACCTGCACCGCCGTGCCCATCGTGAGCATGCCGTGCGCGAGCACGCCGGGCAGGCCCACCTCGGCGGCGACGTCGTCGCGGTAGTGGATGGGGTTGAAGTCGCCCGAGGCGCCCGCGTAGCGCACCAGGGTGCCGCGGTCGATCGGGAAGCTGCTCTCGGCGATGACCTGGCCGACGCTCAGCTCGTCGAGGGCGGGCAGTGCAGTGCTCATTCGTCTCCCCTGACCACGAGGGTCGAGATCGCGGTGACGACGTGCTCGCCGCTCGCGTCGACCATGCGGGACTCGGTGGTGACCATCGAGTGGGCGCCGAGCTTCTTGATGGCGGCGACCGAGAGTGTCGCGGTCAGCTCGTCGCCGGCGACGACCGGACGGGACAGCACGAAGCGCTGGTCGCCGTGCACGACGCGGCTGAAGTCGATCCCGCCGTCGGGCTCGGCGAGCAGCTGCTGGAGCGTGAACTCCTGCACGACGACGGCGAAGGTGGGCGGAGCGACGAGGTCGGGGTGCCCGGCGGCGCGGGCGGCATGGACGTCGTGGTGCAGGGGGGAGGTCGCGGAGACGGCGCGGGCGAACTCGCGCACCTTCTCGCGCCCCACCTGATAGGGCTCCGTGGGCGCGAAGACGCGCCCGACGAGTTCGGGGTTCACTGGCACCCGGCCATACTAGGCGCTGCCGCCAGCGGGCCCTCGGGGCTCCGGAGGCCCCGCCGGCGGCCACCCGGGTATGACCACCGCGAATTTCCCATCCCTGTATGGCTGACCCGCGGCCGAACTTCTCCGAAGCTGGCGGGCATGTCGACACCCACTCCCGAGCGCGACTGGGCGACCTACGCCCGCGAGCTCGGCACCAACATGCACCGGGCCCGCATCGCCAAGGGCGCCAGCCAGGAGCGGATCGCCCACGCGGCGGGGCTCGCGGGCTACACCTACCAGAAGTTCGAGAAGGGCGAGTCGAAGCCCGGCTCGCCCGCGAACCCCACGCTGCACACCCTCCTCGCGCTCTGCGAGGCGCTCGAGATCGAGCTGACGGACCTCCTCCCGCCCGACCCGCCGCGCACCTCACGAGGCGCCGAGTAGCCGCAGCACCGCGCCGGCCAGCCGCGACCCCGAGCTGAGATCGAGGTCGACCTCGCCGAGCCCGTCGGCCTCCAGGCGGAGCCTGTCCTCCCCCGACTCCCCCGGGCGGCACAGGGAGACGTGCACCGTCGCACCCGCGGCCCCGTCTCCGCCCGCCCAGAGCACCACCGGGAGCGAGCTCGCCGCGGAGCGGTGCAGACGCTCCCCCGCCGCGACCAGCTCGTCGTGCTCGCCCGCGCACCAGCGCGGGCACCCCTCGTCGTTCCTGCCGTCCATCCGCTCCTCCACGTTCCGCACCCCTCGGTCGAGGAGACCAGCCCACCAGGCGGTACCGACACCGAGGGCCCGCCGCGCCCCGATCCCGACCGGGGTGTGGACAGGAGGCGGTCGTCCGCCCGTTGTGGAGGAGCGAGGACCAGAGTCCCATACCCAGATGGTGCCACCAGCGGTCCGGCGCGAAGCACCGGCGCGGTGTCAGCGGTGGACGATCAGCCAGGTCGCGATCGCCGTGGTCGAGCCCGTGTTGACCATGCGGTGCGGCCGCTCGCACGGGAACGTGATGGCGTCGCCCGGCCCCAGGACGACCGTCTCGTCCTCGAACTCCACCGTCAGCTCCCCGAGCGTCACCGTCCCCATCTCGAACCCGTCGTGGCGGAGCAGCTGCCGGTGCGCCGTCGAGGTCGAGCCCGGCGGGTAGGTCGACTCGAAGAAGTCGACGGCGTCCAGCGGACGCGGCGCCAGCCGGCGGAACAGCACTCCGCCCTCGAGCGCCACGGGCGCCGACTCGCGCGCCCGGACGACCGCGGTCTCGACCGGCGCCGACGCGCCCTGGTCGAACACGGCGGACAGCGGGACCCCCAGCGCGTCCACGAGCGCGATCAGCCGGCCGACCGAGGGCTGCATCGCTCCGCGCTCGATCTGCGAGACGGCGCTCACGGAGATGCCGAGCCGTCCGGCGAGAGCCTTCAGCGACAGGCCCGCCGAGAGCCGCAGCTCCCGCAGCCGGGCGCCGAGTCCGGCCCCGTCCGCGATCGCGCGGGCGGCCGCCTCGTCGGGCGCGATGTCGTCGGAGGGCATGGCCCGTCCCCTCTCGCGGATCGTCACACAGCCGTAACGGAGCCGAAACGAGCGGCGGCCTCCCGACTCGTAGCGTGGCCCGCGTGAAGTGATCACTTCACTCGGAACGCTCCCCGCGACGCCCCGCCTCCTCGGCCGGTCGCCCCGACCACCCTGACACATCCGCTCCGTGCCGCTCCGCGCACGACCGCCCGAGAGGTGGATCCACCCATGTCCGACCGCGTCACCGCACCCCGAGTCACCGCTCCCCCCGTCGATCCGGATCCCGCCGCCGCGGCGAGCGCCGGCTACGACGACCGCCTCTCCAACGAGGACCTCGCCCCGCTCCGGAAGCAGCGCTGGTCGAGCTACAACATCTTCGCGTTCTGGATGTCGGACGTGCACAGCGTCGGCGGGTACGTGACCGCGGGCTCGCTCTTCGCGCTGGGCCTGGCCGGCTGGCAGGTGCTCGTCGCCCTGGTGGTGGGGATCGTGATCGTGCAGGTCTTCTGCAACCTGGTCGCCAAGCCCAGCCAGGTCACCGGCGTGCCCTACCCCGTCATCAACCGCGCGATCTTCGGCGTCCGCGGCGCGAACATCCCCGCGATCATCCGCGGACTGATCGCGATCGCCTGGTACGGCGTGCAGACCTACCTGGCGGCGCAGTCGCTGAACATCGTCTTCCTCAAGTTCTTCCCGGGCATGGCCGCCCTGAACACGCCCGAGGCGTCGTTCCTCGGACTCTCGGCTCTGGGCTACCTCTCCTACGCGATCCTCTGGGTCGCGCAGGCCGCGCTGTTCTGGCGGGGGATGGAGTCGATCCGCCGCTTCATCGACTGGGCGGGACCGGCGGTCTACGTGGTGATGCTCGTGCTCGCCGTCTACCTGGTGTCGCAGGCGGGCTGGGAGAACATCTCGCTCACCCTCGGCTCCGGCGAGCCGCTCGACCTCGCCGCCGCGGTGCCGGTGATGATCTCGGCCGTCGCCCTGGTCGTCTCCTACTTCTCGGGCCCGATGCTCAACTTCGGCGACTTCTCGCGGTACGCCCGCAGCTACGGCGCCGTGAAGCGCGGCAACCTGCTCGGCCTCCCGATCAACTTCCTCTTCTTCTCCCTCCTCACCGTGATCACCGCGTCGGCGACCGTGCCGGTCTTCGGCGAGCTGATCACCGACCCGATCGAGACCGTCGAGCGGATCGACACCTGGTTCGCCGTGCTCCTCGGCGGGCTCACCTTCGTCATCGCGACGATCGGCATCAACATCGTCGCCAACTTCATCTCCCCCGCGTTCGACTTCTCGAACGTCAACCCGAAGAAGATCAGCTGGCGGATGGGCGGCATGATCGCCGCCGTCGGCTCGGTGCTGCTCACTCCGTGGAACTGGTACTCGAACGACACCGCCATCCACTACACGCTCGGCATCCTCGGCGCGCTGATCGGACCGCTGTTCGGCGTCCTCATCGCGGGCTACTACCTGATCAGCCGCCAGCGCGTCTGGGTCGACGACCTCTACACGATGAGCGAGAAGGGCCGCTACTGGTTCTCGCGCGGCTTCAACCCCAACGCCGTCTGGGCGACCGTGATCGGCGGAGTGCCCTCCGTGGCCTCGGTGCTCGTGCCGCGCTGGATCGCGGAGGCGGGAGGCGCGGAGTTCACCTGGCTCGGCGACTACAGCTGGTTCCTCGGCTGCGGGCTCGGGTTCGTCGCGATGGCCGTGCTCGAGCGGCGCGCGCCGCGGATCGGGCGCCTCGACGAGGACCTCGAGAACGTCAGCGACGGCTCGACCGTCTGAACGATCGGAACGGAGGAGGGATCCGCACCGTCCGCTCCGCACCGCGCGGACCGGCGGCCGGGCGGGTCCCTCCCCCCTCCCGGCACCCGAACCGAGGAACCGCCATGCGCATCACCGTCGTCAACCCGAACACCAGCACCGCGATGACCGCGGCGATCGGCCGGGCCGCCCGCTCCGTCGCCTCGCTCGGCACCGAGATCACGGCCGTCACCCCGCCGATGGGTCCGGCGTCGATCGAGAGCCACTACGACGAGGCGCTCGCCGTCCCCGGCGTCCTGCACGAGATCGCCCGGGCGGAGGCGGTCGGCAGCGACGGCGCGGTCATCGCGTGCTTCGGCGACCCGGGCGTCGACGCCGCGCGCGAGATCGCGAGCGGCCCGGTCGTGGGGATCGCCGAGGCGGCCATGCACATGGCCGCGCTCGTCGGCCGGGGCTTCAGCGTCGTCACCACGCTCTCGCGCACCAGCGGCCGCGCCTGGGACATCGCCCGCCGTGCCGGGTTCGGCGACGCCTGCCGTCAGGTGCGCGCCTGCGACATCCCGGTGCTCGAGCTCGACGACCCCCGCTCCGGCGCCCGTCGCGCGATCCTGGCGGAGTGCGCCGAGGCGCTGGCCGTCGACGGATCGGACTCGATCGTGCTGGGCTGTGCCGGGATGGCGGACCTGTGCCGCGACCTCTCGCGGGAGCTGGGAGTGCCCGTGATCGACGGAGTCGCCTCAGCGGTGCGCCTGGTGGAGGGGCTCGTCGCGATGGGCGTCAGCACCTCGCGGCGCGACGAGTACGCGGCGCCGCGGACGAAGGCGATGGCGGGACTGCTCGCTCCGTTCGAGCGGGTGTGAGGCTCCGCGCCGGTCCGTGCGGTCGGGCGTCCTGCCGGACCACCGCTCCGGGCCCACCTGCGAGGATCAGGGGATGAGCGTCCTCCGCGATCTCGGCCTCGGTGCCCGGCTCTTCCTCCGCGGCTTCCGCACCTGGGTCCGCTCGCCGCGGGCGATGCTCCTCGGCGCGATCCCGCCCCTGATCGTCGGCCTGGTCTTCGTCGGCGTGCTGGTCCTGGTGCTCACGCGGGTGCAGGACGCGGTGACCGCGCTCACCCCGTTCGCCGACGGCTGGGACGAGGGCACGGCCTCCACCGTCCGCCTGGTGCTCTCGATCGCGGTGGTCGGCGCCGTGCTCGCCCTCGGGGTGGTCCTCTTCGCCGCGGTGACCCTGCTCGTCGGCGACCCCTTCTACGAGCGGATCTGGCGGCGGGTCGAGGACGACCTCGGCGGCGTGCCCGACGAGCGCGAGAGCACCTTCTGGCAGGGGGTCGGCCGCGGGCTCCGCGACTCCGCCGTGCTGGTCGCCACCTCCCTCGGGATCGGCGTGGTCCTGGTGCTGCTGGGCCTGGTGCCGCTGGTCGGCTCGATCGTCGGGCTCGTCGCGGGCGCTCTGGTCGGCGGGAGGGCCCTCGCGCTCGAGCTCACCGGGTTCGCGGGCGACGCCCGCGGCCTCTCCCTCCGCGACCGGCGGCGCCTCCTCGGCGAGCACCGCGCGGTCTCCCTCGGCTTCGGCATCGCCGTCTACCTCGCGTTCCTCATCCCCGGGGGCGCCGTCGTCGCCACCCCCGCTGCGACGGCCGGCGCGACCCTCCTGCTCCGGACCCTGCGGGGCGAGCCGACCGAGCGTCCGGCCGCCTGACACCGCTTGGCCGCCGCCCGGCTCTCCCCTAGACTCGCCGCGTGCGCACGTCGATCCGAAGCCCCTGGTGGCCCGCCTCCTAGGCGGACCGACGCGCAGACCCCTCGCACGCGACCGCCTCCTCCGGGCGGTCGTTCTGCATGTCAGGGCCCGGGTGGGGCACGACCCGATTCAAGGACCACGATGACCTCGCTCCTCTCCCGCATCCTCGCCTCCGACGGGACGCTGCCGTTCGCGGTGGTCCTCCGCCAGGGCCGCGACGCCGTCGACGTGTTCACGGGCGACGTGCTCGACGTCGAGGGCCTGGCCGACATCCCGCTCGACGGCGACGACGTGCTGACGCTGGTGCCCTACCGGCAGGTGCGCGAGCGCGGCTTCGCGGCGAAGGACGACGGAGCCCCGCTGCGCAACCTCGTGGTGCGCGAGCGCGAGAGCGTCCCGCTGGCGGAGGTGCTGCGGCTGCTGCCCGAGCGGGAGATCCCGGTGGAGGAGCGCGGCTTCGACGTGCCGGACGACGAGTACGCCGACATCGTCCGCCGGGTGATCGAGGACGAGATCGGGCGCGGTGAGGGCGCCAACTTCGTCATCAACCGCGCGTTCGTCGCGCAGACCGACGCGCCGCCCGTCGAGGCGGTCCTGGCCTGGTTCCGCCGCCTGCTCACCGACGAGTCCGGCGCGTACTGGACCTTCGCTATCCACACTCCCGGCGTCGGCGGCGCGCAGACGGTCACCGCCGTCGGCGCGACGCCCGAGCGCCACGTCTCGGTGCGCGACGGCGTCGCCATGATGAACCCGATCAGCGGCACCTTCCGCCACCCCGCGGCCGGGCCCACCGGGGAGGAGGTGCTCGCGTTCCTCGCCGACGTCAAGGAGAGCGAGGAGCTCTTCATGGTGGTGGACGAGGAGATGAAGATGATGAGCGCGGTCTGCCCGGACGGCGGCCGCATCCTCGGCCCGTTCCTCAAGCAGATGTCGCGGCTCAGCCACACCGAGTACCTGCTCGAGGGCCGCACCGGACTCGACGTGCGCGAGGTCCTGCGGCTGACGATGTTCGCGCCCACGGTCACCGGCTCGCCGATGGAGAACGCGTGCGCTGTGATCGCCGAGTACGAGAAGGAGCCGCGCGGCTACTACTCCGGCGTTCTCGCCCTCTTCGAGCCGGAGGAGCACGGCTACACGGTCGACGCCCCCATCCTCATCCGCACCGCCTACCTCCGCGCGGACGGCCGCCTCACCGTGCCGGCGGGCGCGACCCTCGTCCGCCACTCCACTCCCGAGGGCGAGGTCGCCGAGACGCGCGCGAAGGCGTCGGGCGTTCTCTCCGCCCTGGGCCTCCTGCCGCACCGCGACGTGCCGCCGGCCATCGATCTGAACGCGCAGCCGGGCGTGCAGGAGGCGCTCGAGGCGCGCAACGAGCGGCTCGCCTCGTTCTGGCTCCGACCTCAGGCGCCCGAGCACATCGCCGGCCTCGCCGGGCACACCGCGCTGATCGTCGACAACGAGGACCAGTTCACGACGATGCTCGCCCATCAGCTGCGCCATCTCGGGATGGACGCCCGGGTCGAGCGCTGGTCCGAGGTCGCCGACGTGCTGAGCGACGACCTCGTCGTCTTCGGTCCCGGCCCGGGCGACCCCCGCGACGCCTCCGAGCCGCGGATCGCGCACCTGCGCGCGCTGATGACCGAGCGCCTCGAGGCGGAGCGGCCGATGCTCGCCGTCTGCCTCAGCCACCAGATGCTGTCGCTGCTGGCGGGCCTCCCGGTCGAGCCGCTGCCCGCGCCCCGCCAGGGCGTGCGCCTGGCGGTGGACGTGTTCGGCGAGGACGCGGCCATCGGCTTCTACAACACCTTCTCCTCCGTCGCCCCCGGCGTCGCGCGCACGCCCCGGCTGAGGCTCGAGGTCTCGGTCGACCCCGAGACGGGAGTGGTCAACGCCCTGCGGGGCGAGCACGTCGCGTCGGTGCAGGGGCACCTGGAGTCGGTGCTCTCCTCCGACGGCCTGCGCACCCTGGAGCGGCTGGTCCGCACCGCGACCGCCCAGCCCGCCCGCGCATGAACGGCCTGCGGCTCATCGCGTCGCCCGCCTACCCGGCCGAGCTGCAGGAGGCCGTGGCCGCCGCCGTGCGCGCGGCGGCCGAGGCGGCGCGCGGCTGGTACGGGCGCGGCGACAAGGTCGCGGCGGACGAGGCGTCGGTCGCGGCGATGCGCGCCGTGCTCGCCGGCGCTCCGTTCGACGGCGTCGTCGTGATCGGCGAGGGCGAGAAGGACGAGGCCCCGATGCTCGCGAACGGCGAGCGCCTCGGCCGCGCCTCCGCTCCCTCCTGCGACGTGGCGGTCGATCCGCTCGACGGCACCCGGCTCACGGCGGAGGGGCTCCCCGGCTCGGTGAGCGTGATCGCGCTCGCCCCGCGCGGCACGCTGTTCGACCCGTGCGACGTGTTCTACATGGACAAGCTGGTCTGCTCCGGACCGGGCCGGGGCGCCGTCTCGCTCGATCTCCCTCCGGCCGAGAACGCCGCACGGCTGGCGGCGGCGCTCGGGAAGCCCGTCGCGGAGCTGGTCGTCGTCGTGCTCGACAAGCCGCGCCACGCCGGGCTGATCGCGGCTCTGCGCGCGGCCGGGGTCGCGCTCGAGCTGCGCGGCGAGGGCGACGTGTCGGTCGCGATCGAGGCGGCCGACCCCGCGGGCCGGGTCGACCTCGTCCTCGGCATCGGCGGCACCCCGGAGGGAGTGGTCGCCGCGTGCGCCGTCCGCGCCCTCGGCGGCGTCATGGAGGGGCGCCTCGCCCCGCAGACCTCGGCCGAGCGCGCGAACGCGCTGGCCGCGGGGCACGACCTCGACCGGCTGCTGACCCTCCACGACCTGGTCTCCTCCGACGACGTGCTCTTCGCGGGCTGCGCGGTCTGACCGCTGCCCGCCGGCCGGGCCCGCCCCAGCGCCCGAGCCGGGACGAGGGGTGACGGATGTCACGCCCCATCGGTGACAGAGGACCGGGGCACTCGGGCGGCCGCGTCGGCAGGCTGAGGTCATGACCTCGACCGACCTCGCCGTGCAGGCGACCGCCCTCACCAAGAGCTTCGGCTCCGTCGCTGCTGTGGCCGGGGTGGACCTCACCGTCCGCCCCGGCGAGATCGTCGCCTTCCTCGGCCCCAACGGCGCGGGCAAGACCACCACCCTCGACATGCTCCTGGGCCTCTCGGCCCCGGACACCGGCGAGGTGACGGTGTTCGGACGCCCGCCGCGCACGGCCGTCGCGCACGGGCTCGTCTCGGCCGTCCTGCAGACCGGCGGCCTGCTCAAGGACCTCAGCGTCCACGAGACCCTGGAGCTGACCGCGAGCCTCTTCGCCGACACCCGGCCGATCGACGAGGTGCTGGAGCGGGCCGGGATCGCCGACCTCGCCTCGCGCCGCGTCGGCCTGTGCTCGGGCGGCCAGCAGCAGCGGCTCCGGTTCGCGATGGCGCTGCTGTCGGATCCCGGCCTGCTCCTGCTCGACGAGCCGACGACGGGCATGGACGTCGAGGGGCGCCGCGCGTTCTGGCACGCCATCCGCTCCGACGCCGCCCGCGGGCGCACCGTGCTCTTCGCGACGCACTACCTCGAGGAGGCGGACGAGTACGCCGACCGGATCGTCCTGATGAGCCGCGGCCGGATCGTCGCCGACGGGACGACGAGCAGCATCAAGAACCTCGTCTCCGGCCGGATCGTGCACGCGACCCTCCCCGGCGCCGACCTCGCCGCCCTGGCCGCGCTCCCCCGGGTCTCCAGCGTCGAGGCGCAGGGCGACCGGATCGCCGTGCACACCGACGACTCCGACGCTCTCGCCCGGCACCTGCTCACCCGCACCGAAGCCTGCGACGTAGAGATCACCGCCCAGAACCTCGAGAGCGTCTTCCTCGCCCTCACCTCCGAAGGAGCCTCCGCATGACAGCCACGACCCCTGCTGCCGACCGCGTCCGCCTCGACCGCCGCTCGCCGGCGCTCGGCGGCTTCACCACGACCTACCTGCGCATCGAGATCCTGCGGCGGCTGCGGAACCGGCGCACGCTCTTCTTCACCCTCCTCTTCCCGGTCCTGATGTTCTTCATCGTCGGGTACCCCCTCCGCGACGAGCCGCTGACCGCGACCCCGATCGCGGCGGGCGGCGTCTCGGTCGCCGCGTTCATCATGGTGTCGATGTCGATGTACGGAGCGATGATGTCCGCGACGCAGACGGGAGCGGCCGTCGCCGTGGAGCGCGCGCAGGGCTGGAGCCGGCAGCTGCGGCTCACCCCGCTGAACCCGGTGGTCAACGTGCTGATCAAGATGATCGCCGGGATGGTGCTGGGCCTGCTCGCCGTCGTCGCCACCTTCGCGGCCGGCGCCGCCAGCGGCATCGAGCTCTCGGCGGTGCAGTGGGTCGCGACCGGACTGACCGGCTGGCTGCTCGCGAGCGCCGTCTTCACGACGCTCGGCCTCATGGTCGGCTACATGGTGCCGGGCGAGAACGCGGCGCAGATCACGAGCCTGGTCATCGTGGTCCTCGCGTTCCTCGGCGGCCTCTTCTACCCGGTGAGCAGCATGCCCGGATTCATGCAGAGCATCGCCGCCCTGACCCCGGTCTACGGGATCAGCGAGCTCGCGCGGGCGCCGCTCACCGGCGAGGGGTTCGACCTGGGCGCCCTGGTCGACGCACTCGTCTGGCTCGGTCTGCTCCTGGGCGGCACGGTGTTCTTCTTCCGCCGCGACACGAAGCGGGTATGAGGGATGCGCGGCGCGGGCCGCCTCGGTCCTAGGGTGAGCGCGTGAGCAGCACCACCGCCTCCGGACACGGCGAGCCCGGCTGGCCGATCCGCCCGGCCGCGGCGGGCGCCGATCCGGGCGCGACCCTGCGCACGGCGCTGTGGACGCCGCGGGCGCTCCGCTGGTACACCGGCGCCGTCTTCTCGCTCTTCTGGGTCTACTCGACCGTGCCGTCGGTCCTCGACGACCCGGAGTGGCCCGGCCGCGTCGCCGGCGTCGTCCTCATCGCCGCGTTCAGCCTCGGGTTCCTCCTCGCCCCGCCGCTCGCCTGGACCCTCGCGACGCGCGGCCGGCTGCTGATCTGCCTCGGGCTGCTCGCGTTCTCCTTCACGCTCCTCCCCTGGCTCGGCCGCGACGTGACCGGGCTGTGGACCTACGTCGGGGTCCTCGTGGGCATGTGCGTGTTCACCTGGCGCCTCACCGTGATCCTGATCGGAGCCCTCGCGCTCGTGACGCTCGCCGTCCGCCTCGAGAGCGACGGCGTCACCGAGACCGCGTTCGTGGTGCCGGTGATCATCCTCTCCATCTCGCTGATGATGGCCACCTTCGCGCGCACGATCGCCACGGTGAACCAGCTCCGCGAGACCCAGGCCGAGCTGGAGGTGCTGACGGCCGAGCGCGAGCGGAGCAGGGTCGCCCGCGACATCCACGACATCCTGGGGCACTCGCTGACGGTGATCACGGTCAAGTCCGAGCTGGCCGGACGCGTTCTCGACACCGACCCCCAGCGGGCCCGAGCCGAGATCGCCGATGTGGAGTCCCTCGCCCGGGGCGCCCTCGCCGACGTCCGAGCGACCGTGTCCGGCTTCCGCGCCACGACGGCGAGCGGCGCTCTGGCGGCCGCGCGCGGTGCTCTGACCGCGGCGGGGATCACCGCCGAGCTGCCCTCCTCCACCGACACCGTGCTCCCTCAGCACCGCGAGCTGGTGGGGTGGGTGATCCGGGAGGGAGCGACCAACGTCGTCCGCCATTCGGGAGCCTCGCGCTGCCGCATCCGTCTCACCGCCTGCGAGGTCGAGATCGCCGACGACGGAGCGGGTCCTCAGGCGGCCGGCGCCGGCTCGACCGGGCTGGCGGGGCTGCGCGAGCGCGTCGAGGCGGCGGGCGGACGGCTCTCCGTCGGACGGAGCGAGCTCGGCGGCTTCCGCCTGACGGCATCGCTCCCAGGAGGCGGACGTTGAGCGCCCTGCGGCTCCTGATCGCTGACGACCAGGCGCTGGTGCGGGGCGCCCTCGCCGCTCTGCTCTCCCTGGAGCCGGACATCGACGTCGTCGCGGAGGTCGGCCGCGGAGACGAGGTGGTCGCCGCGGCGATCGCCTCGACGCCGGACGTCGCGCTGCTCGACATCGAGATGCCGGGCCTGGACGGGATCGCCGCCGCCGCACTCCTCCGCGATGCGCTGCCGTCCTGCCGCGTGCTGATCGTGACGACCTTCGGCCGCCCCGGCTACCTCACCCGGGCGATGCAGGCGGGGGCCTCGGGCTTCGTGGTGAAGGACACCCCGTCCGCCCGGCTGGCCGACGCCGTGCGCCGGGTCGGGCAGGGGCTGCGCGTGGTGGACCCCGCCCTCGCAGCGGAGTCGCTGGCGCAGGGGGGCACACCGCTGACCGAGCGGGAGGCCGATGTGCTCGCCGCCGCGCGTACCGGCGGATCGATCGCCGACCTCGCGCGGATGCTGCACCTCTCCCCCGGGACGGTCAGGAACCACCTCTCGGCGGTGATCGGCAAGACCGGAGCGCGCAACCGGGCCGACGCCGTGCGGATCGCCGAGCGGAACGGCTGGCTCTGAGCGGGCCGCGCGGTCCGCGGGTCCGGGAACGCCGAAGGCCCCGACTCGACGCGCGAACCGGGGCCTTCTCGCTGTAGCGGGAGCGGGACTTGAACCCGCGACACCACGATTATGAGCCGTGTGCTCTAACCACCTGAGCTACCCCGCCGCGCGTTCTTCGCAGGCCTGGCCTGCGGGGAACGGAGCCCCCTGTGGGAATCGGACCCACTACCTCTTCCTTACCAAGGAAGTGCTCTACCAATGAGCTAAGGGGGCGCACCCGCGGGTCTGACAGCCCCTCTCGGGACGTGCCCGCGATTTGGCACCGTTAGACGATAGCACCTCCGCGGAGCGTCGATGACCGCGGGGGACGCGCCCCCGCGGCCGCCCGTCTGCGGCTACGCCCGGCTCGCCTCGTCGAGCGCGGCGAGCTCCTCGGCGCTCAGCTCGAGGGAGGCCGAATCGATCAGCGCCGGCAGCTGCTCCATCACGCGGGCGCTGGCGATCGGCGCGACCACTCCGGGCTGCGAGCGGAGCCACGCGAGCGCCACCGTCGCCACCTCGGCTCCGTGCGCCTCCGCCGCCGCGTCGAGCGCCGCCAGCACCCGGCGGCCGCGGCCGTCGAGGTAGCGGGAGGCGCCGTCGGCGCGCGGGCCCTCGGGGGTCGAGCCGTCGCGGTACTTGCCGGTCAGGAAGCCGGACGCCAGAGCGGAGTAGGGGACGACGGCCAGCCCCGCCTCGCGGGCGAGGGGCAGCAGGTCGGCCTCGATCCCGCGCTCCACGAGGTTGTAGTGCGGCTGGAGGGCGACGGGCGCGTGCAGGCCCTCCTCGCCCGCGACCCGCAGCCACTCCGCGACGCGCTCGGGGCTGAAGTTCGACACTCCGATCGCGCGGACCAGGCCCTGGTCGACCAGCTCGGAGAAGACGGCGGCGATGTCGGCCATCGGCACGGCCTCGTCGTCGAAGTGGGCGTAGTAGAGGTCGATCCGATCGGTCCCGAGGCGCTCGAGGGAGGCGCGGGCGGCCGCGCGCACGGTGTCGGGCGCGAGGCCGGTGAACTGCGGGTGGCGGCCCGCCTTCGTCGCGATCACCACGTCGTCGCGGTTCCCCGAGCGCTGAGCGAGCCACTCGCCGATGATCGTCTCGGACTCGCCGCCCGTGTTGCCCGGGACCCAGGCGGAGTAGGCGTCGGCGGTGTCGATGAAGTCGCCGCCCGCGGCCGTGTAGCCGTCGAGGACGTCGAAGGAGGTCTGCCGCCCCGCGGTCCAGCCGAAGACGTTGCCGCCGAGCGAGAGCGGGAAGACGTCGATGCCGGAGTCGCCGAGCGGCGAGCGGGTGACGGAGGAGGATGCTGCGCTGTCGATGCTCATCCCCCGATTCAAGACCCGCTCCCCGCCCCGATCGATCCCCCTCCCGCGCATGCGCGGCAAGGACTCAGACTCTCAGCGCCGCGGGTAGTCGGCGTAGGCGAAGCGCGTCGAGTCCGGCGCCCAGCCGGAGACGTTGATCGTCCCCTGCCCGCCGTGGAGGCGCTCCAGCACGCGGCCGGGCTCGAGCGTCGCGCGCCCCGGGAGGTCGAGCAGCCGCAGCTCGAGGTCGACGTTCTCGGGGTGCCCGGCCGTCCCCTCCGGATAGGCGAGGTAGAGCAGGTGCGCGCCGTCGGGCGACTCGTGCGGGAACCAGTCGACCGTGTCCGAATCGACCAGGCGGGAGAGCCCGGAGCCGTCGAGGCCGAGGCGGAAGAGCTGCGCCCCTCCTCCGGCCCGCTCGGAGTTGAAGACCAGGGTGCGGCCGTCGGCCGAGACGTCGACGCCGTCGTCGGCGGGCTCGTCGTCGGTCAGGGCGGTCAGCGCGCCTCCGCCGGCCGGCATCGTGTAGACGTCGGTCCGCCACCGCCCGGAGGCGTCGCCGCCGCCGATCAGCGCGAGGGTCGCCCCGTCGGGCGAGACGCCGTGCAGGTAGTGCTTGAAGCGTGCGCCCTCGCGCTCGGCGGTCAGGCGGCGGGCGGGGGCGGAGCCGTCGAGCTCGACCGCGTAGAGGTGCCCGTCGCGCGCCGAGACGTAGGCGAGCCCGCCGGACGGGGCGAGCACGTGGTCGTTGTTGAGCTCGGCCGGCACCCCGTCGAGCGGGATCGGCTCGAGCGCTGCCGTCCCCTCCAGCGGCAGCCGGAAGAGGCCGCCGTCGCCGTTGACGATCAGGGCGGAGCCGTCCGGGGTCCAGTTCGGCGCCTCCACGAGGACGGAGTCGGATTCGAAGACGGTCGTCGACTCCCCCGTCCCGAGGTCGTGGACGCGGAGTCGGCAGAGCTGGTCGGGCAGGAGGGAGCGGGCCATGCTCCCCACGCTAGGGCCCTGGCGGATCGCGACGGGGCCGTCAAGCCTCCGCGTACTCAGGTTCCGCGTGAGGGCGCTCCGTTATTCTTGACCGACTTATGCGCTGGGTACACCTTGGGAGGAACATGTGATGCTCCTCATCCTCGTGATCTCGTTCGCGATCGCCGTGGTGACCCCCTGGCTGGTGGACCGGTTCGGGCCGAAGACCTTCTACGCGCTCGCGCTGATCCCGGCCGCGAGCTTCGTCGCCACCGCGACCGCCCTGCCGACGATCCTCGACGGCGGCGAGATCCGCGAGACCGTGCCGTGGATCCCCGCGCTGGACATCGCCCTCTCCTTCCGCCTGGACGCGCTCTCGATCGTCCTCGCCCTCGTGGTCAGCGGAGTGGGCGCCCTGGTCCTGGCCTACTGCGCGACGTACTTCAGCCGCGACGAGCCCTCGCTGGGCCGGTTCGCCGCGCTCCTGTCCGCGTTCGCCGGAGTGATGTACGGGCTGGTGACGGCCGACGACGTGATCATCCTCTTCGTCTTCTGGGAGGCGACGAGCGTCCTCTCCTACCTCCTCATCGGCCACTACAGCGGGCGCAAGGAGAGCCGGGGCGCCGGGCTCCAGGCGCTCCTGGTCACGACTCTCGGCGGGCTGGCGATGCTGGTCGGGATCATCGTCCTGATCGTGCAGGCCGGCACCACCAGCCTGTCCGGGATCGTCGCCGCCGCCCCCTCCGGCCCGATCGTGTCGACGGCGCTGGTGCTCGTGCTGCTCGGCGCGTTCTCGAAGTCGGCCCTGGTGCCGTTCCACTTCTGGCTGCCGGCCGCGATGGCCGCTCCGACGCCGGTCAGCGCCTACCTGCACGCCGCCGCGATGGTGAAGGCGGGCATCTACCTCGTCGCCCGCCTCGCGCCGGGCTTCGCAGACGACTCCGTCTGGCTGCCCGTGGTGGTGAGCGTCGGCGTCTGGACGATGCTCGTCGGCGGCTGGCGCTCGCTCCGGCAGTACGACCTCAAGCTCGTGCTGGCCTACGGCACCGTCAGCCAGCTCGGCTTCCTGACCGTCGCCGTCGGCTTCGGCTCGCGCGACGCCGCGCTGGCCGGGCTGACCCTGCTCGTCGCCCACGCCCTCTTCAAGGCGCTGCTCTTCCTCACCGTCGGCATCGTCGACCACCGCGCCGGCACGCGCGACCTCCGCAAGCTCAGCGGCCTGGGCCGGCAGGCGCCGGTGCTCGCGGGCGCGGCCCTCGTCGGCGTGCTGTCGATGGCGGGCATCCCGCCGCTGCTGGGCTTCGTCGCCAAGGAGGCCGTGTTCACGAGCCTGATCTCGGCGATCGAGCAGGGCTCGTTCTGGGCCTGGGTCGCGCTCGTCGGCCTCGTCCTCGGCTCGATCCTCACCGCGGCCTACTCCGCCCGCTTCTTCTGGGGCGCCTTCGCCCGCAAGAAGGGGCTCGAGGACACGCACCTGCACGCCGAGCCGTGGACCTTCACCGCCGCCCCGGTGCTGCTGGCGGCCGCCAGCATGATCGGCGGGATCGCCGCCTCCGTCCTCGACCCGCTCGTCGCCGTCTACGCGGACACCCTCCGCTCCGCCGCCCCGGACGCCGATCCGGAGCCGGCCGCCGCAGCGGAGGCCTCCGACCACGGCGGCTACCACCTCGCGCTCTGGCACGGCTTCGAGCCCGCGCTGGCACTCAGCGCCCTCGTGATCGCCGTCGGACTCCTGCTCTTCGCCAAGCGCGTCGCCGTCGCGCGCGCCCAGTCGATGCTGCCCAACCGGATCGACTCCGCCGAGGGCTACTGGGCCACCGTCCGCTGGCTCGACAGCGTCGCCAGCACGGTCACGGAGTTCGTCCAGCGCGGCTCGCTCCCCCGCTACCTGACGGTGATCTTCGCGGTCTTCGTCCTCGGCGTCGGCGGTGCGGCCGCCCTCAACCGCACCTGGCCGGGCGACCTCGTCTTCTGGGACAGCCCGGGCCAGCTCGCGGTCGCGGCCGTGATGATCCTCGCAGCGGTGCTGTGCGCGATCGCCCGCAACCGCGTCGCCGCCGTGCTGCTCGCCGGCGCCACCGGCTACGGGATGGTCGCCCTCTTCGCCCTGCAGGGCGCGCCCGACCTCGCCCTCACCCAGGCGCTGATCGAGACGGTGACCCTCGTGGTCTTCGTCCTGGTCCTGCGCCGCCTCCCGACCCGCATCGCCGCGAAGCACCAGCCGATGCGCAAGCGCCTGCGCGCTGTCATCGGCATCGCCGTCGGAGCGGTCATGGCCCTCGCCGCCACCATCGCCCTCGGCGCCCGGACCGCGACGCCGATCTCGGCCGAGCTGCCCCGCCTCGCCTACGAGGAGGGCAAGGGCCGCAACATCGTCAACGTCCTGCTCGTCGACATCCGCGCCTGGGACACGATGGGCGAGATCTCGGTCCTCGTCGTGGTCGCCACCGGCGTCGCGAGCCTGATCTTCCTCTCCAGCCGGGCCGGAGGCGCACCCCGCCTCGAGTCGCAGAGCGCGGACGACCGCCGCGAGCGCGCGATGGACCTGACCGCCTCCTCCGCCGACGCCGAGCGCGACGGCGACCGCGGCTCCTGGCTCGTCGCCGGACGCACGCTGCGGCCGGAGAACCGCTCGATCGTGCTCGAGGTGCTGGTGCGCCTGCTCTTCCACCCCGCGATGATCGTGTCGGTCTACCTGCTCTTCACCGGCCACAACACCCCGGGCGGAGGCTTCGCGGGCGGTCTGCTCGCCGGACTCGCCCTCGTCGCGCGCTACCTCGCCGGCGGCCGCTTCGAGCTCGGCGAGGCCGCGCCGATCGACGCCGGCAAGGTCCTCGGACTCGGGCTCTTCTTCGCCGTCGGCACCGCTGTCTCCTCCCTGGCCTTCGGCCTCGAGGTCCTCGAGTCGAGCTGGCTCGACCTCGAGGTGCCGGTGCTGGGCGAGCTCCACCTGGGCACGTCCACCCTCTTCGACATCGGGGTGTACCTGATCGTGATCGGCCTCGCCCTCGACATCCTCCGCAGCCTCGGCGGCGAGGTCGACCGCCACGGCGAGGAGGCCGAGCAGGGCTCCCCCTCGGGCGACGGCGTCACGCATTCGACGGACAGCACCCCCGGCCCCGGCCAGGGCACGGTCGACGGGCTCGAGACCTCGCTCCCCACCGGCGCCACCGTCGTCGGCGGGCCGGGCAGGGGGGACGGCGCATGAGCATCACCCTCGTCCTCGTCGTCGTGATGGCGGTGATGTACGCGGCCGGCGTCTACCAGATGCTCGAGCGCAGCCTCACCCGCATCCTGATCGGGTTCCTGCTCGTCGGGAACGCGACCAACATCCTCATCCTGCTGATGGCCGGCCGCTCGGGCATCGCGCCGTTCGTCACCGACGACGGGCGCTCCTACGAGCAGATCGCCGCCGAGATGGCCGACCCGCTGCCGCAGGCGCTGATCCTCACGGCGATCGTGATCACCTTCGGGGTGTCCGCCTTCCTCCTCGCGATGATCTACCGGCGCTGGCGCCTCGCCAACGCCGACCAGGTGGAGGACGACGAGACCGACGCCTCGGTCCGCGAGGACGCGGCGGGCATCTCGGCCCAGACCACCGCCGACGACCGGGCGCTCGACGTCCTGCTCGAGTCCAGCGACGAGGGCACCGCCGCCAAGCACGGGGAGAGCGCCATGACCGACGACAGGAAGGAGGACCGATGAACGCCCTGATCCCGCTCGTCGTCACCCTCCCCCTCCTGGGAGCGGCCGTCGCGCTGATCCTCGGACGCCACCGGCGCGCGCAGATCACCGTGAACATCGTGACGCTCTCGAGCGTGCTGGTGATCTCCTCGGTGATGCTCGTGCTGGTCCTCACCGGCGACGGAGGCGGCAGCGCCGTCTACGTGGGCGGCTGGGAGCCGCCGTGGGGCATCGTGCTGGTCGTCGATCCGCTCGCCGCGCTGATGCTCGTGATCACCTCGATCACCCTGCTCGGCGTCCTGCTGTTCTCGGTCGGCCAGGGCCTCGTCGACGGCAACCGCGAGACGCCGGTCACGATCTTCCACCCGACCTACCTGATCCTCTCGGCGGGCATCCTCAACGCCTTCGTCGCGGGCGACCTCTTCAACCTCTACGTCGGCTTCGAGATCCTGCTGGCCGCGAGCTACGTGCTGATCACCCTGGGCGGCACCGCGCCGCGGATCCGCGCCGGCACGACCTACGTGGTCGTCAGCCTGGTCTCGAGCGTCTTCTTCCTCTCGGCCATCGGCCTGCTCTACGGCGCCACCGGCACGGTCAACATGGCGCAGCTCTCGATCCGCATCGCCGAGCTCCCCGCCGACGTGCAGCTGGTGCTCCACGTGGTGCTGCTGCTGGGCTTCGGGATCAAGGCGGCCGTGTTCCCCCTCTCGTTCTGGCTCCCGGACTCGTACCCCACGGCGCCTGCGCCGGTCACCGCCGTCTTCGCCGGACTCCTCACCAAGGTCGGCGTGTACGCGCTGATCCGCACCGAGACCCTGCTCTTCCCGGGCGGGAGGCTGAGCGAGGTGCTGCTGGTAGTGGCGCTGCTGACGCTGATCGTCGGCATCCTCGGCGCGGTCGCGCAGGCCGACATCAAGCGGATGCTGTCCTTCACGCTGGTCTCGCACATCGGCTACATGGTGTTCGGGATCGCCGTGGGCACCCCGGCCGGCTACGCGGCGACGATCTTCTACGTCATCCACCACATCACCGTGCAGACGACGCTGTTCCTCGCGACCGGCCTGATCGAGCGCGTCGGCGGCACCACCTCGATCCTGCGCCTCGGCGGGCTGCTCAAGGCCTCGCCGCTGCTGGCGCTGCTCTACTTCATCCCCGCGATGAACCTCGGCGGGATCCCGCCGTTCACCGGCTTCCTCGGCAAGGTGGGGCTCTTCGTCGCCGGCACGGAGTCGGCCGTCGATCAGCCCTCATGGCTGATCTGGGCCGTCATCGCCGCCGGGGCCGTGACCTCGCTCCTGACCCTCTACGCCGTCGCGCGCGTCTGGAACATGGTCTTCTGGCGCCGCCAGGAGGAGGTGCCCGGCTACGAGTCGCCCCTGATCGACCAGCTGCAGGAGGACCCCCACGACACGGGCAGCATCCGCACCCGCCACTCGCCGCCGATGATGGTGCTGGCCACCGCGGGGATGGTCGTGGTCGGCGTCGTGCTGACCGTCGGTGCCGGTCCCCTCTACGACGCGAGCGAGCGCGCGGCGACCGCGGTCGCCGACCCCGCGACCTACATCGCGACCGTCTACCGCGACTCGTCCTTCGGAGAGGAGGGGCCGCGATGAGCCCCCGCCGCCGCGTCGACATCTGGAACCGCGTCGCGATGTTCGTGACTCTCGTCGGCATCTGGGTGCTGCTCTGGGACGACGTCTCAGTGCTGTCGATCGTCACCGGCTTCCTGGTCGCCCTGCTGATCACCCGGGTGTTCTACCTGCCGCCGGTCGAGTTCTCGAACCGCATCAACCCGTGGTTCGTGCTGGTCTTCCTCGCGCGGCTCGTCTACGACATCGCGGTCGCCTCGGTCCGGGTCTCGTGGCAGATCCTCACCCTGCCGGTGCCGGTGCACAACGCCATCGTCGCCGTGCACCTGCGGAGCCGCTCCGAGGGGATGCTGGTCTGGACCACCGAGGCGGTGACCCTCGTCCCCGGCTCGCTCGTGATCGACGTCGACCCCCAGAAGAACGTGCTCTACCTGCACGTGCTCGGCGTCCTCCACGACGAGGGCGAGCGCATCGACGAGGTGCGCCGGACCGTCCTCGAGACCGAGGCCCGCATCGTCCGCGCCATCGGCTCCCGCGAGGACGTGCAGAGGGTGAACCGGCCGATCGAGGCCGGGGCGGGGGTGGTCCGGTGATCGACTGGCTGATCTGGATCCTGGTGCCGGTGTTCGGCGCCGCCTGCCTGCTCGCACTCGTGCGGATCCTCCGTGGACCCTCCGTTCTGGACCGCGTCGTCGCGGCCGACGTGCTCGTCGCGACGATCATCTGCGGGATCGGCGCCGAGATGGCCGTCAACCACCACGCGCGGACCCTGCCCGTCGTGCTCGGGCTCGCGCTCTTCGCCGTCTTCGGCTCGATCAGCGTCGCCAAGTTCATGGCCAACCGCGAGGAGGACTGACATGGACCTGTTCTTCGACGTCCTGACCGCGGTGCTGCTCGTCGCCGGCGCCCTGCTCTCGCTCGTCGCCGCCATCGGCCTGCTGCGCTTCGACGACCTGCTGTCCCGGATGCACGCGGGCACGAAGCCTCAGGTGCTCGGCCTGATCTGCGTGATGCTCGCGGTCGCCATCCGGAACCCCGGCTTCGCCGCAGCGGGGACGATCGTGCTGGTGATCGGCTTCCAGCTGCTGACCGTGCCCGTCTCGGCGCACATGGTGGGCCGGGCCGCCTACCGGGCCGAGGCCGTCTCCCCCGGCCACCTCGTCGCCGACGAGCTCGCCGAGGCGGTCACCCGCGCCGACGAGCAGGCCCGCGCCACCGGGCCCGAGACCGCGCACGCGTCCGAGGAGCGGGCACGGACCTCCTCCGCACCGCCGCCCGACGACGAGGACGGCCCGGCCGCGACCGCCTAGGCGGCGAGGACGAGCTGCACGGCGGTCGCGCCGGTCATGCTGCGCAGGGCGAATCCGCCGATCGCGAGGGTGACGGCGACCAAGCCGCCGACGAGCAGCACCAGAACCGGCACCACCCACAGCAGCGCCCGTCGGCGTCGGGCCCGGGCCTCGTCCGGCGTCTCATCCATCACCCGTCGACTGTACGGGACGGCGGGGGCGTGCCCCCGGCGCCCCCGGGCCGCCCGATAAACTCGACCCATGACCCTGGACTCCGCTCTCTCCGGCGCGCCCGAGAACTCCCCCGGCCCCGACTCCGAGGCCGAGCACCGCCGGGGAGCCGAGTGGTGGCGCACCGCCGTCATCTACCAGATCTACCCGCGCTCCTTCGCGGACGCGGACGGCGACGGCATCGGCGACCTGCCCGGGATCGCCTCGCGCCTCGAGAGCCTCGCCGAGCTCGGCGTCGACGCGATCTGGCTCTCCCCCTTCATGACCTCGCCGCAGAAGGACGCGGGCTACGACGTCGCCGACTACTGCGACGTCGATCCGCTCTTCGGCACCCTCGCCGACTTCGACGCGATGCTGGCCCGCGCTCACGCCCTGGGAATCCGGATCATCGTCGACCTCGTCCCCAACCACTCCTCCAGCGCCCACCGCTGGTTCCAGGAGGCGCTCGCCGCTCCCGCGGGCAGCGCCGAGCGGGCGCGCTACCTGTTCCGCGACGGCCGGGGCGAGTCGGGCGAGCTGCCCCCGAACAACTGGGAGTCGGTCTTCGGCGGCCCCGCGTGGACCCGCGTCGTGGAGCCCGACGGCTCGGCCGGTCAGTGGTACCTTCACCTCTTCGACACCTCGCAGCCCGACTTCGACTGGACGAACGAGTGGGTGCGCGAGCGCTTCCGCGAGGTCCTCCGCTTCTGGCTCGACCGCGGCGTCGACGGCTTCCGCGTCGACGTGGCGCACGGGATGATCAAGGCCGAGGGTCTGCCCGACTACACGCCGCCCGCCGACAGCGGGTCGATGGGCGGAGTCGCGCCCGCCGACGGCGAGGAGCCCGCCACCGCCCCCTACTGGGCCCAGGACGGCGTCCACGAGATCTACCGCGACTGGCACTCCCTGCTCGCCGAGTACCCGGACGACCGCGTGCTCTGCGCCGAGGCGTGGGTGCAGCCGCTCTCGAAGCTCGCCCGCTGGGTCCGCCCCGACGAGATGCACCAGGCCTTCAACTTCGCCTACCTCGAGACCCCGTGGAGCGCACCCGCCCTCCGCGACATCATCGACTCCTCCGTCGAAGCCTTCGCCGCGGTCGGCGCCCCGTCGACCTGGGTGCTGTCGAACCACGACGTCGTGCGCCACGCGAGCCGCCTGGCCCTGACGTCCGACAACCCGCAGGGCTACGGCATCGGCCCGCGCACGCCCGGACTCCCCGACCCCGTCCTGGGACTGCGCCGCGCTCGCGCCGCGACCGCCCTCATGCTCGCGCTCCCCGGGTCCGCCTACGTCTACCAGGGCGAGGAGCTCGGGCTCCCCGAGGCGATCGACCTGCCGGACTCGGCGCGTCAGGACCCGACCTGGTTCCGCACCGGCGGCGAGCGCTACGGCCGCGACGGCTGCCGGGTGCCGATCCCGTGGGAGGCGGACGCGCCCGCGTACGGCTTCAGCGGCTCCGGCGACTCCTGGCTGCCGCAGCCCGGCGACTGGGCGCCGCTCGCCCGCGACCGCCAGCGCGGTGTCGCGGGCTCGACGCTCGAGCTGTACCGGTCCCTGCTCGCCGTGCGCCGCGCCGAGGACCTGGGCTCGGGCGCCGTCGAGTGGCTCGAGGGCTACCCGGAGGACGTCGTGGCGTTCCGCAACGGAGCCGTCACGGTGATCGCGAACCTCGGCGAGGCTCCGGTCGAGCTGCCCGTCGGCTCCGTGGTGCTGTGCTCGGAGGAGCTGCACGAGCCGGCGCTGCCCGCCGACACCACGGTCTGGCTGCGCGCGGAGTAGCCGGCGCGTCGGCTCCGCGGGGGCTGCGTGCGATCTGCAGGAGGCCGTGCCGACTGCAGGAGAGAGTGCCGTCTGCAGGAGGCGGTGCCATCTGCAGGATGCGGTGCCGTCTGCAGGAGGCGGTGCCGTCTGCAGGAGGCAGCGGTGCCGTCTGCAGGGGAAGAACGCCTCAGCGAGTGGCGCGGCTGGAGATGCGGACGATCACGCTCAGATCACCTGCAGACCGCACACGGCCCTGCACACCGCACGCGAGTCCTGCCGACGTCAGCGCCCGGCGTTGGCCTTCAGCCACAGGTAGGAGTCGACCTTCGTCACGCCGTCGAGGCGGATCTCGAAGTGCAGGTGCGGGCCGGTCGACATGCCGGTCGTGCCCACCAGCCCGAGCAGCTGGCCGACCTTGACCGGGTCGCCCTCGTTCACGGCCGCCGAGCCGTGCTGCATGTGCGCGTACACGCTCGAGACCAGCTGCCCGTCGATCTCGTGGTCGACGATCACGTGCACGCCGAGCGAGCCCTCGCCGTCGATGACCGTGCGCACGACGCCGTCGGCGATCGCCTGGATGGGCGAGCCGTCGCCCGGGTTGAAGTCGGTGCCGCCGTGGTTCACCGAGCAGCCCGCGCAGTTGCGGTAGCCGAAGCGGTCGCCCACCGGCACGCCGACGGCGAAAGGCCACTGGATCGACGCGTTCGGATCGTTCGTGAAGCCGGTGTCGGAGGTGCGGACGATGTCGGCGACGTTGGTCTGCGTCTTGCGCTCCTGCACGCCGAACCCGTCGCGGGCGACCGTCTCGGCGCTGACCTCGCCGGCGACGAACGACTGCGCGCCGCGGCGGGCGTCGGCGCCGAAGGGGGTCGGGAGGCTCTGCGCCTGCACGTCCTCCGCGGTCAGGAGCGACGTGGCCGGCAGCGACGTCGCCGCGACGATGGCCGCGACGAACGAGAGGGCGACGAGTCCGCCGACCCGGGCCCGGCGCACGGGCCGGAGCGGCGTCGCGCGCGGTGCGGGGACGGGGGCCGGGGCGCTGCGGACCGAGGCGACGCGTCGCTCCGCCTCGCGCAGCTGCTCCGCCGTGGGAGCCGCGAGGAGGTCGTCGGAGCCGCTCGCCAGCGAGACGTCGGAGGCGAGGGCCAGAGCGCGCTCGCGCTCGCGGAGCTCGCGACGGGAGAGGGGTGGGGTCGATTCGCCGGGGGTAAATGCAGGGGCAGCGGG
>NZ_PSWL01000023.1:0-61324 GCF_002932755.1 Rathayibacter sp. AY1B6 | reverse complement strand
GGGGTGGGCGGGTGCGGCGCGGCAGTCGTGCCGCCTCCGCGCGACCAGCCGCTCGATTCTAGCGGAGGGGCCGGAGGACGCCTCCAGCCGCGAGGCCGGTGCGGCGGACGCCCTCGCCGCGAGGCCGGCCCGGCGGACGCGCCGACGCGGGCCGGCCCTGCGGACGCCCCCGGCGACGGCCGGCCCGGCGGACGCCCCGGCACCGGAGCCGCACCGCGGACGCATCGCCGAGCAATGCTCTCGATCCCGTCATGCGCAGTTCACACGCGCCGCATAGATTCGAGGACGTTCACACTCCACTCATCACGCGAACAGGACCACGATGCGCAGACTCCGCGCCGCAAGCCTCCTCGCCGTCGTCGCACTCGGAGCCGCCACCGCCGCTCCGATCGCCTCGGCCGCCCCTCTCGACGACGGCGTCGAGCTCACCCTCGTGTCGACGACCGACACGCACGGGCACGTCTACGACTGGGACTACTTCGCGAACGCGCCGTACCCGGCCGCCGGCACGCTCGGCCTCACCCGCGTCGCGACCGAGGTCGACCGCCTCCGCGCCGAGAAGGGCGAGGAGTCCGTGCTCGTCATGGACAACGGCGACGCGATCCAGGGCACGCCGCTCACCTACTACTACGGTCTCGGCGACGGCGCCGCAGGCGTCCTCTCCGGCGAGACGACGCATCCGATGGCCACCGCGTTCAACACCATCGGCTACGACGCGCAGGTCGTCGGCAACCACGAGTACAATTACGGGCTCGACATGCTCAGCGCGTACGAGGGCGATCTGAACGCCCCGCTGCTGGGCGCGAACGTCGTCGACGTCGCCACCGGCAAGCCGTACCACGACCCCTACACGCTGATCGAGCGCGAGATCGACGGGAAGACGGTCACCGTCGGCGTCCTCGGCCTCGTCACCCCCGGCGTCCGCGTCTGGGACAAGCAGTACGTCGACGGCGTCCTCGAGTTCCAGGACATGGTCGCCGCCGCGAAGCAGTGGGTTCCGATCGTGCAGGAGCAGGCCGACGTGGTCGTCGTCCTCGCGCACACCGGCCAGGGCACGGTCCCGGACGCGGAGTACGACGCCGCCGACCTCAACGAGGACGTCGTCAACAACATCGCGACGCAGGTCCCCGGGATCGACGTGGTCGTCGCCGGCCACAGCCACAAGGACCTGCCGCAGACGCTGTTCACCAACGTCGCCGGCGAGCAGGTGCTGGTCACCCAGCCGAAGTTCTGGGCGCAGGGCCTCACCGAGGTCACCCTGAACCTGGTGCCGGACGCCGCGGGCGGCCTCGAGGTCGACTGGTCGGCCGGGAGCGCGCCGGTCGCGAAGCCCGTCTACGCGACGGACATCGCCGAGGAGTCGCCCGCACTGGTCGACGCCCTCGCCGAGCAGCACGCCGCCACGATCGAGTACGTCAACACCCCCGTCGCGGACTCGGTCGAGGAGCTCTCGGCCGCGACCTCGCGCTACGAGGACACCCCGATCATCGACTTCATCAACACCGTCCAGGCCGAGACCGTCGAGACGGCGCTCGAGGGCACCGAGTGGGCCGACCTGCCGGTGATCTCGCAGGCGTCGCCGTTCTCGCGCACCGCCGTCTTCCCGAAGGGGCAGGTCAGCATCCGCGACATCGCCGGCCTGTACATCTACGAGAACACCCTCCGCGGAGTGGAGCTGACCGGAGCCGAGGTGCGCGACTACCTCGAGTTCTCGGCCCGCTACTTCGTGCAGACCGCCGAGGGCGCCGTGTTCGACCCCGAGACCGGCACCAACGCGACGACCGAGGACCGCCCCGACGGCATCCCGGACTACAACTACGACGCGATCTCGGGCCTGGACTACGTGATCGACGTCTCGCAGCCCGCCGGCTCGCGGATCCGCGGTCTCGCCCACGCCGACGGGACCCCGGTCGCCGACGACGAGCGCTTCGTGATGGCGGTCAACAACTACCGCCAGAGCGGCGGAGGCGCCTACCCGGCCGTCGCGCAGGCCCCCCTCGTCTACGACGAGCGCCTCGAGATCCGCCAGCTGCTCATCGACTGGTCGACCGCCCGCGGCGTGATCGACCAGGCCGACTTCTTCGACCCCAACTGGTCGCTGACGACGGTGCCCGCCGCTGAGGTCCCGGTCACCCCTGCGCCGACCGAGCCCGGCACCCCGACCGAGCAGCCCACCGCCGCTCCGTCGCCGCACCCCACCACCACGGCGGCCCCCGTCGCGGGAGGCTCCGGCCCGGGCTCGCTCGCGAACACCGGCGCCGACGCGGCCGGCCTGATCGGCGGAGCCCTCGTGCTGCTGCTGTCGGGCCTCGCGCTGGTCGTCGCGCGACGCCGCCTCGCGGCCTAGCCGAGGAGGGCACGGGCGGCGGTCGGCGGGGTCTCCCGCCGGCCGCCGTTCGTCGTTCCGGAGGATCGCGGGACGATCGGGCCGCGGACCGGCGGCTCAGTCGTCGCGGCTGCGCGACCGGCGGGCCCGCCAGGCCGAGAACGCTCCCGTGGACCAGAGCGCCCAGATCACCAGGAGGGGCTGGAAGGCGAGCCGCACCGCTCGCGCCGCGTCCGTCTCGAGGCCGAACGCCGGCGTCCGCGTCACCAGCTGCGAGATGTTCCCGGGGAAGACCGCGACGAAGAACGCGGCCACCACGACACCCACGATCACGCGCCACCGCACGAGCACGACGAGCGCGAGCCCGAGCGCGATCTCGACGACGCCCGACGCGACGACCACCAGGTCCGGGTCGGCCGGCAGCCATGGCGGGACCTGCGCCTGGAACGCCTGACGAGCGACCGTCAGGTGCGCCGTGCCGGCCGTGGCGAGCACCAGGCCCAGGAGGATGCGGGCGAGAGTGCGCGGGAGGGAGCGGCGTCCTCCGTCGGGCGCTATGGCGGCGGTCATGCCCTCAGTCTGCGCTCGGAGCCCGCCCGCGCCGACCGCGCGCGCGTTCCGGCGGCGCCCCGTATCCTCGTTACCGCCCCGTCCGCAGACCGTGAAACGAGTTCCATGAGCACCCTGCCCCGCCTGATGGCCTTCGACCTCGACGACACCCTCGCCGCCTCGAAGTCCCCCGTCGACCCGGCGATGGCCGACCTCTTCGTGAAGCTGCTCCAGGCCACCGAGGTGTGCATCATCTCGGGCGGCCAGATCGGCCAGTTCCGGATGCAGGTGCTCGACCGCCTCGAGGGCGCCGACCCCGAGGTCCTCGCGAAGCTGCACCTCATGCCCACCTGCGGCACGCAGTACTACCGGTACGAGAACGGCGACTGGGCGCAGATCTACGCCGAGAACCTCACCGAGGACGAGAAGTCGCGCGCCCTCGCCGCCGTCGAGGAGAAGGCGAAGGAGCTCGGCTACTGGGAGTCCGAGACCTGGGGCCCGATCCTCGAGGACCGCGACTCGCAGATCACCTTCTCGGCCCTCGGCCAGTCCGCGCCCGTCGAGGTCAAGCAGGCCTGGGACCCGGACGGCGAGAAGAAGAACACCCTCCGCGAGGCCGTGCAGGCCGTGCTCCCCGACCTCGAGGTCCGCTCCGGCGGCTCGACCTCCGTCGACATCACCCGCAAGGGCATCGACAAGGCGTACGGGATGAACAAGCTCACCGAGCTGACGGGCATCCCCCTCGACGACATGATCTTCGTCGGCGACCGCCTCGACCCGGACGGCAACGACTACCCCGTCAAGGCGATGGGCGTCGAGTGCTTCGCCGTCGAGGGCTGGCACGACACCGCCGCGTACCTCCGCTCCTACGGCCTGTAGTCGGGCCGCTCCGCGCGACCCCGGGATCCCCTGCTGCGGCGGGGGATCCCGTGTGTCCGGGTGCCGTGAGCGGGCCGTCCGTCCGGGTCAGGCGTCCTCGTTCAGCGATCCGGAGGCGGTGCCGTCGAGGGCGAGGCGGAGCCGTTTCGGCAGCTTCGCGACCACGATCGCGTGCGACTCCTCGATGAGCTCCAGCACCAGCTCGGGCTCCACGGTCCCGCCGGCGTCGACCGTCACCCAGTGCTTCTTGTTCAGGTGGTAGCCGGGCTCGATCCCGTCGACTCCCGCGACCAGGTGCACCACGTTCTCGGGCAGCGCCTTCACGCTCACCACCGGCCGCCCGAACCGCTCCGACTCGAGCGCGAACACCTTCCCCGCGACCTTCCACACCCGGGTCCCCTCGCCGAACGGGAAGCCCGCCTCCGCTCCCGGAAGCCCCTCGAGGAGCGCCTCCACCACCGCGCCGTCCATCCCCCCATCCTGCCGCAGCTCCCGCGCGCCGCCTAGATCCACCCACCCGCCGCCCGACCCGCGGCTCCCGCCCACAGACGCACCCGAGCCGCCTCGTGCCGCCTGCACGACCCCGTTCACCCGTGGACCGGCCCGTGCCGCAGGCACGGCCCGACGCACGCAGTCCAGGCTCGTGCCGAAGGCACGGCCCCGCGGCCGCTCGTGCCGAAGGCACGGCGCCCACCCTCCCTCGGACCAGGCTCGTGCCGCAGGCACGGCCCCCACCCTCCCTCGGACCAGGCTCGTGCCGCAGGCACGGCCCCCCGCGGCCGCTCGTGCCCCCGGCACGGCGCCCCGCGCTCGTGCCCGAAGGCACGGCGCCCACCCACCAGCACAGGGCTAGGCGGCGTCCGGGTGCGGTTCTGGCAAGGCGGAGGAGGAAGCCGTAGCGGCGCTACGGCGCCCGACGACAACGCCGCCAGAACCGCACCCGGGCGTCGCCTAGTCGTTGCCGAGGATGATGATGGCGGCGGTAGGGGGTAACGCGTCCTCGTGGTACCGCTCGATCTCCTCGATGGCGATCGGGTCGGCCTGCTGGAGGAACCGGGTGAGGCGGGTGACTTCCTCCGTCTCGCCGATGGAGTCGGCGGCGCGGCGGAGGGCGTAGAGGGAGAGCAGGAAGCCGCGGTTGGGTCCGTGGCGCCAGGGGATGGGGCCCTGGCCGCGCCAGCCGGCTCCGCGGAGGAGGTCGAGGCCGCGGTGGTAGCCGACGCGGGCGTAGGCGTAGGAGGGGAGGGCCGCGTCGATGCCCCAGACGCTGTCGGCGAGGAGCGCCCAGGCCAGCGGGGAGCGCGGGTGGGCGGCGGCGAGGGCGGCGAATTCGACGGCTCCCGGGTTCGCGTGCTTCGCGAGGGCCGCGGTGACCGCGGGCTCGTCCGGGAGGAGGGTCGGTTCGGGGCCCAGCAGGTTCTCGCCACTCATGCGTCCCAGGCTATCCCGCTCGCGGCTGTGCGGGTCCGGGGTCCGGCCGTCCGGCGCACGGCGGTCGTCCGTCCTCCGGGGCGTCCGCGGGGGGAGCCGGGTGGTTCGCCGGTCGTCGCCGTCGTGTGCGGGGGTGCCGCCGATAGCATCGACCCATGGCGACGAACCGCAGTGAAGTCGAGGCCTGGCTCACGGACATGGACGGCGTGCTGGTGCACGAGAACAAGGCGCTCCCCGGCGCGCCCGAGCTGATCCAGGAGTGGACGGATTCGGGCACCCCGTTCCTGGTGCTGACGAACAACTCGATCTTCACGCCGCGGGATCTGGCGGCGCGGCTGCGCGGGTCGGGGCTGCACGTGCCGGAGGAGCGGATCTGGACGAGCGCTCTGGCGACGGCGGACTTCTGCGCGTCGCAGATGCCGGGTGGGAGCGCGTTCGTGATCGGCGAGGCGGGGATCACCACCGCGCTGCACGAGGCGGGCTTCATCATGACGGAGACGGCGCCGGACTACGTGGTCGTGGGCGAGACCCGCAACTACAGCTTCGAGGCGATCACGAAGGCGATCCGCCTGATCGTCGCGGGTGCGCGCTTCATCGTCACCAATCCCGATGCGACGGGGCCGAGCGCCGAGGGCGTGCTCCCGGCGACGGGGGCGATCGCGGCGCTCATCACGAAGGCGACGGGCAAGGATCCGTACGTCGTCGGCAAGCCGAACCCGATGATGTTCCGCTCGGCGATGAACAAGATCGGTGCGCATAGCGAGAACACCGGGATGATCGGCGACCGGATGGACACCGACATCGTCGCGGGCATCGAGGCGGGCCTGCACACCGTGCTGGTGCTCACGGGGATCAGCGACGAGGCCGAGATCGAGCGCTACCCGTTCCGCCCGGACGAGGTGCTGAGCGGGGTGCACGAGCTCCTGTCGTCGGAGCCGCTGGAGTCGGAGTTCCCGCCGGACTCCGCGGTCTGAGTCCCGAGCCTCGCACCGCCTCCGAGGGAACCCCGGACCGTCGAGGGAACCCGCTCCACGAGGCTGTCTCGACGGTTCGGGGTTCCCTCGGTGCCGTCGAGGGCGGGGCAGTCAGAAGCGGACGTGCTGCAGCACCCAGGCGTGCATCGCGACGGCCGCCGCCGCCGAGGCGTTGATCGACCGGGTCGAGCCGAACTGCGAGATCTCGAGCACGGCCTCCGAGGCGGCGATCGCCTCCTCCGAGAGGCCGGGCCCCTCCTGCCCGAACAGCAGGAGGCAGCGCTCGGGCAGCCGGTAGGTCTCGAGCGGCACGCAGCCGGGGACGTTGTCGACGGCGAGGAGAGGCACCTCCTCCTCCGCGGCCCACTGCACGAGGTCGGCCACCGTCTCGTGGTGCTGGACGTGCTGGTAGCGGTCGGTGACCATCGCGCCGCGCTTGTTCCAGCGCCTCCGGCCGACGATGTGCACGCCCTCCGCGCCGAAGGCGTTGGCGCTGCGGACGATCGAGCCGATGTTCATGTCGTGCTGCCAGTTCTCGATCGCGACGTGGAACGGGTGCCGCGTGCGGTCGAGCTCCGCGACGATCGCGTCCATCCGCCAGTAGCGGAACCGGTCGATCACGTTGCGCGCGTCGCCGCGCTCCAGCAGCTCCGGGTCGAGACGGTCGTCCTCGGGCCACTCCCCCTGCCAGGGGCCGACGCCGTTCGTGGTGAGCTCCACGGAGGCGGCTGGTCCGGTCGCGGGGGTCGCCTCGTTCTCCTGCACGACGAGCGATCCTACTGGGCGCTCCCCGGCTCGGCCGGGTGCGCAGAGCAGGGGCACGGCGGCATCCCCCGGGCCGACGCGACGGCGCGCGTCAGGCCGCGGGAGTGCCGGCGAGGGAGCCGGTCAGCTCGCCGCCGCCCGCGCGGTCGACGAAGCAGTAGTAGCTGCGCTCGCCCGCGTCCCACTGCTCCTGGGTGACGGGGAACGCGCCGGCGACCTGCACGTCGCCGTAGGTCTCTGCCGCGGCGACGTCCACGACGCCCTGCGCCTGGCAGAGCGAGGAGACGGTGACGGCCAGGGCGTCCTGGCCGGGGAACGCCGCGTCGGTCAGCTCCGCCGTGGCGACGAGCTGGGCGGAGTGGGCGCTCGCGCAGTCCACGACGGTGAACTCCTCCGCCCAGACGGAGTCGAAGGGATCGATGCACTCGCCGCCGAGGAGCGCGCTCCAGGCCCAGGTGCCGACGGGCAGCGGTCCGACGGTCGGGAGGGTCGCGGTCGGGGTGGGCGAGGGGGTCGGCTCCGCCGCGGGCGTCTCGCTGACGACCGGTGCGGCCTGCGGCTCGGCCCGGCCGCCGGCGCTCCCGACGGCGATGCCGATCGCGAAGAGCCCGGCGAGGAGGATCACCGCACCCGCCGCGATCAGGCCGATCAGGAGTCGGCGCCGGCTGAGCGTGCGCCATGCGGGCGCTCCGGCGGGCGCCGAGTCGCGCTCGCGGCGCTCGGGTCGGGACCGGGCGGAGCGGCTCTTCCGCGGCGGAGCGGCGTTGACGTGGGCGGCCGCGGGAGCGGTGCGGAAGGGCGCGGGCTCGGCGCGGTCGGTGGGCTCGGCGGCCGGCTCGAGGTTCCACGAGTAGGCGCCGGCGGTCTCGCGCCACAGCTCCTCGTCACCGCCGTCCTCGTCGGGCTCGTCACGCGGAGCGACGACCTGCTCCCACACGGGCGGCTGGTCCCAGTCCCCGCGCGGGTCGGGCCACTCGTAGACGGCGGGCGGAGTCGGCTCGCGCGGAGTCGGCGGGGTCGCGCCGACCGGGCGTCCGTCGGCGGGGTAGCGGGCGGCGGAGCGGCCCGCGGGATCGACGTCGGTCGAGGATCCGGCATCGGGCTCGTCGTCCGGCCGGTGGGCGCTGCGCAGCCCGGCGGGTGCGGTCGGCAGGTCGGCGGGAGGGTCGGTGTGCGGCAGGACCGGACGCACGGAGTCGGCCCCGCGGCGGTGCACCTCGGTGCGGCCGGCGTCGGCGGAGCGGTCGGAGTCGGCGTGGGGGTCGGCGTCGTCCGCGTCGTCGCGGAGGGGGGCGAAGAACGCGTCGAAGGCGTCCTCGTCGGACACGTCCGCACCGGAGGCGCCGGTCTCGCGGGCATTCGTCCCGCGGGCACTCGTCTCGCGGACACCCGTCTCGCCGGCACCGGTCTCGCCGGCACCGGTCGCGGGCGATCCCGTGTCCCGGGCCCCCGCGGCGGGGACACCCGTGTCACCGCCCCGGGTATCCCGTCCCCCGGCGGAGACTCCGTCGCGGTCGGAGGAGCGCTCCGGCTCCGCGACAGTGCCGCGGTCGTCGTCGTCGCGATCCTCCACCCGAGCGGGGGCGTCCGCAGAGGTCGGACGATCGTCGTGGGCCTCCTCGGGGGCGGGCGTCGCGCTCAGCACGGGCTCCCCCGGCCACAGGCCGACCGGAGCGGCGGGGGCACGGGGCGGCACCGCACCGGAGTCGCCGTCGTCCGAGGACGGTCCGGCCGCGTCGGCGGAGGAGGCCGACTCGCTCGTGTCGCTCCGCTCCTCCGTTGAGGCGTGGGCCTCGTCGGCCGCGGACCCAGCAGGACCGGACGTCCGCTCCGCGCGCGGCTCCTCCGCGGGAGGGGAGGGGCGGGGCGAATCGAAGATGCTCTTCAGACGGCCGCCGCTGAGCTGCTGGAGCAGCCACTCGCTGCCGCCGACGGGACGCTCGGCCCCGGGACGCTCCGCCTCGGGACGCTCCGGCTCGGCGGTCTCCGATCCGGCACGCTCCGGCTCGCGGTCCTCGGACCCGCGGCGCTCCCGATCCGGGTGCTCGCCGCCTCCCGGGCCCCCGTCGCGTCCCCCGTCGTCGACCATCAGCTCAGGCCGAGGTCGGCCAGACCGATCGCGGCGAAGTACGGGTAGCCGGCCTCCTCGATGATCTCGCGGGCCCCGGTCGCGCGGTCGACGACGACGGCGACCCCCGCGATCTCGGCGCCGACCTTCAGCAGGGCCTCGATCGCCTTCAGCGGCGAGCCGCCAGTGGTGGACGTGTCCTCGACGACGACGACGCGCTTGCCCTCGAGGTCGGGGCCCTCGACCTGCCGGCCGCGGCCGTGGTCCTTGGGCTCCTTGCGCACGACGAACGCGTCGTAGGCGAGGCCGCGGGCGGCCCCCTGGTGGAGGATCGCGGCGGCGATCGGGTCGGCGCCCATGGTGAGGCCGCCGACGGCGTCCACGCGCTCGATCGGCGCGATGAGGTCGAGCATGACCTGCCCGATCAACGGCGCGACGCGGTGATCGAGGCTCACGCGGCGCAGGTCGACGTAGTACGACGCCTTCTTGCCGCTGGTGAGGGTGAAGTCCCCGTGGAAGACGGCGTCGGAGCCGATGTACTCGATGAGCTGCTGGCGTGCGTCGGTCACGCGCCTACTCTACGGGGCGACCCCTCCCCCGCTCGGGAGCGCGCCCGCTGCGGCGTGCTCGCCCGCCTCGTCGCCTCCTCCGCGGAACTGGGTCATGTAGAGCTCGTAGTAGGCGCCGCGCTGCTTCAGGAGCGCCTCGTGCGCGCCCTGCTCGACGATCCGCCCCGACTCCATCACCAGGATGGTGTCGGCGTCGCGGATCGTGGAGAGCCGGTGCGCGATGACGAACGAGGTCCGGTCGGTGCGCAGGGCGTTCATCGCGTGCTGCACCAGCAGCTCCGTGCGGGTGTCGACCGAGGAGGTGGCCTCGTCGAGGATCAGCAGCGACGGGTTCGCGAGGAACGCGCGCGCGATCGTGATCAGCTGCCGCTCGCCCGCCGAGACGCTGCCGCCGTCGGCGTCGAGCACCGTGTCGTAGCCGTCGGGCAGCTGGCGCACGAAGCGGTCGACCATGGTGGCCTTCGCCGCGTCGACGATCTCCTCGTCGGTGGCGTCCAGGCGCCCGTAGCGGATGTTCTCGCGGATCGTGCCCTGGAAGAGCCACGCGTCCTGCAGCACCATGCCCACGCGCGAGCGCAGATCGCCGCGCGCGAGGCTCGTGATGTCGACGCCGTCGAGCAGGATGCGTCCGCCCGTGAGCTCGTAGAAGCGCATGACCAGGTTGACCAGCGTGGTCTTGCCGGCGCCGGTCGGACCGACGATGGCGACCGTCTGCCCGGGCTGGGCAGAGAAGGTCAGGTCCTCGATCAGCGGCTGCTCCGGGTCGTACGAGAACGAGACGCCCTCGAACTCCACGTGGCCGTCGGTGCGCTGCGGGAGCGACGCGGTCGCCGTCTCCGGCTCCTGCTCCTCGGCGTCGAGCAGCTCGAACGTGCGCTCGGCCGAAGCGACGCCGGACTGCAGCATGTTCGCCATGCTCGCGAGCTGGGTCACCGGCTGCGTGAACTCGCGCGAGTACTGGATGAACGCGGTCGCGTCGCCGAGCGTCAGCTGACCCGAGGCGACCCGCAGCCCGCCGACCACGGCGATGAGCACGTAGGAGAGGTAGGAGACGAAGGTCATCGCGGGCATGATCATGCCCGAGACGAACTGCGCTCCGAACGAGGCGGTGTAGAGGCTGTCGTTGCGGCGGTCGAACTCCTCGAGCATCTCGCGGTCGCGGCCGAAGGCGCGGACGATCTCGAGCCCGGAGAAGGTCTCCTCGATGTGGCCGTTGAGCGCGCCCGTGTTCTTCCACTGCGCGGCGAAGAGCTTCTGGGAGCGGGCGCCGATCACGCCCGCGATCACGCCCGAGAGCGGGATCGAGATCAGCGCGATCAGCGCGAGCTGCCACGAGACGATGAACATCATCGCGGCGATGCCGATGATGGTGAGCACCGACTGCACCAGCTGCGAGAAGGCCTGCTGCAGCGCCGTCTGGATGTTGTCGACGTCGTTCGTGACGCGCGACATCACGTCGCCGCGCTGCCGGGTGTCGAAGAAGCGCAGCGGGAGGCGGTTGAGCTTCGCCTCGATGTCCTGGCGGAGACCGAAGACCACCCGCATCACGAGGCCGTTGAGGATGTAGCCCTGCGCCCACATGAGCACCGACGCGACCACGTACATCAGCAGCACGATGATGATCAGGCGGCCGAGGACCACGAAGTCGATGCCCGCGCCGGGCACGATGTCGGTCTTGGCCAGCATGTCGGCGAAGGTGCCGTTGCCCGAGGCGCGCTGCTGCTCGATGATCTGCTCGAGCGGGACGCCGGCCGGCAGCTGCGAGCCGATCACGCCGTTGAAGATCGTGTCCATCGCCTGCCCGAGGATCTTGGGCGCGATGACGGTGAGGACGACCGACAGCGAGACCAGGGCGACCACGAGGACCATTCGGGCGCGCTCGGGGCCGAGCAGCGAGAAGAGGCGCTTGGCGGACGGCCAGAAGTTCTGCGCCTTGCGGGCGGGCGGCCCGTCCCCGAACATGCCGCCGTCGCCCTCGCCGGGCTCGAACTCGGGCTCGAGGGACGTCGTCTCCTCGGGCGCGGTGGTGTCGCGTGTGCGCGCCATCTCAGGACACTCCTTCGACGCTCAGCTGGGATTCGACGATCTCGCGGTAGGTCGCGTTCGTCTCGAGGAGCTCGTCGTGCGTGCCGCGGCCGACGACGCGGCCCGCGTCGAGCACGACGATCTGGTCGGCGTGGCGGATGGTCGACACCCGCTGGGCCACGATGATCACGGTCGCGTCGGTGGTGGCGTCGGCCAGCGACTCCCGCAGCCGCGCATCGGTCGCGACGTCGAGCGCCGAGAACGAGTCGTCGAACAGGTAGACCCGCGGCTTCGCGACGAGGGCCCGCGCGATGCAGAGCCGCTGGCGCTGCCCGCCGGAGACGTTGGTGCCGCCCTGCGAGACCGGCTCGTCGAGCCCGTGCTCCTTGCTCCGCACGAAGTCCTCGCCCTGGGCGATGCGCAGCGCCTCCCACAGCTCGGCGTCCGTCGCGTCGGGGCGGCCGAAGCGCAGGTTCGAGGCGATCGTCCCCGAGAAGAGGTAGGGGCGCTGGGGCACGAGCCCGACCACCTCGGCGAGCTGCGCCCGGTCGAGGGAGGAGACGGGCACGCCGTCGATCGTGACGGTGCCCTCCTGCGGGTCGAACAGGCGGGGCACGAGGCCGAGCAGGGTCGTCTTGCCGGCGCCGGTGGAGCCGACGACGGCCGTGGTGCGGCCCGGCTCCGCGAGGATGTCGATGCCCGAGAGCACGGGGCGCTCGGCGCCGGGGTACCCGAAGACGACCCCCGAGAACTCCACGCGGCCCCGTGTCGGCGTCGGGACCCCGCCCTCGGGCGTGGTGAGGCTGGTGCGGGCGTCGAGGACCTGCTGGATCCGCTCGGCGCAGACGACCGCGCGCGGGATCATCATCACCATGAAGACGCCCATCATCACGGCGGTGAGGATCTGGAGGAGGTACTGCAGGAACGCGGTGAGCGAGCCCACCTGCATCTGACCGGCGTCGACGCGCTGCCCGCCGAACCACAGCACGGCCGCGGTGGCCAGGTGCAGGATCATCATGATCGCGGGGAACATCAGCACGAAGATGTTGCCGACCTTGATCGACACCTCGGTGATCGCCGCGTTGGCCTTGCGGTACCGCTCGGACTCGAACGGCTCGCGCACGAAGGCGCGCACCACGCGGATGCCCGTGATCTGCTCGCGGAGCACGCTGTTGATCCCGTCGATCCGGTCCTGCATGAGGCGGAACAGCGGCAGCAGCAGGAACACCAGGAAGCCGACCACGACGAACAGCAGCGGCACCGACACCCAGACCAGCCAGGAGAGGCCGGCGTCCTCGCGCAGGGCGAAGACGATGCCGCCGACGCACATGATCGGCGCGGACACCATGAAGTTGAGGGTCATCAGCACGAGCATCTGCACCTGCTGCACGTCGTTCGTGCCGCGGGTGATCAGGGTGGCCGTACCGAAGCCGCCGACCTCGAGCCCGCTGAGCGAGTCGACGCGGCGGTAGACGTCGCGGCGCAGGTCGCGGCCGACGGACATGGCGGTGCGGGCGCCGAAGTAGACGGCTCCGATCGCCGCGGCGACCTGCACGACGCAGACGCCGAGCATGGTCATGCCGGTGCCCCAGATGAAGTCGGTGTCGCCGCGGCCGATGCCCTGGTCGATGATCTCGGCGTTGAGGCTCGGCAGGTAGAGCGCGGCGAGCGTCGCGACGAGCTGCAGCACGACGACGGCGGCCACCCAGCGCGCGTAGGGCTTCGCGTAGGCGGAGGCGAGGCGGAGCAGGATCATGGGTCCTCCGGAGGGGCGGAGCAGGAGCGGCAGGGGAGGGGACCGGGCTGGGGAGCGCGGAGCGCCGGGGAGCCCGTCGGGCCCGCACGGCGCGGGCGGCGGCGGCGTCCGGACGGCTCGACGAACGGCCGGTCGGGACGGCGCTAGACAACCATCGACCACCGACACCGGTTCCGCAATCCGCCGAGGGGATGACTCCCCCGGCCCGCGGCCGCCGGAGCGCGGGGGACGCGCAGGAGACGTGTCGGCGGCGGCTCCTACACTTCCAGGATGCGCATCGCCACCTGGAACGTGAACTCCATCCGGGCCCGCACCGGCCGCGTCGTCGACTGGCTCGTGCGCGAGGACGTCGACGTCCTCGCCATGCAGGAGCTCAAGTGCAAGCCCGAGCAGTTCCCGCACGAGGCCTTCGCCGACGCCGGCTACCACGTCGAGATGGTCGGGCTCAGCCAGTGGAACGGCGTCGGCATCGCCTCGCGCCTGCCGATGGAGGACGTGCGGATCGGCTTCCCGGGCATGCCCGGCTTCGCGAAGGAGGCGGCGGCCGACGGCTCCTACCCGCTCGAGGCCCGCGCGATCGGCGCCACGGTCGACGGCGTGCGCGTCTGGAGCCTCTACGTCCCGAACGGCCGCGCGGTCGACGACCCGCACTACCTCTACAAGCTCGAGTGGCTCGCGGCCCTGGAGGCGAGCACCCGCGAGTGGCTGGCCGCCGAGCCCGACCTGCCGCTCGCCCTGGTCGGCGACTGGAACGTCGCGCCGCTCGACAGCGACGTGGGCGACCCGGGCCTCGGCCCCGGATCCACGCACGTCTCGATCCCCGAGCGCGCCGCCTTCGCCGCCTTCGAGGACGCCGGCCTGCGGGACGTCGTCCGCCCGCTCGTGCCCGAGGGCTACACCTACTGGGACTACAAGCAGCTCCGCTTCCCGCGCAACGAGGGGCTGCGGATCGACTTCGTGCTCGGCTCCCACGCGTTCGGCGAGCTCGTCACCGGAGCCTCGATCCACCGCGACGAGCGCAAGGGCGACGCCCCGAGCGACCACGTCCCGGTGGTGGTCGACCTCGACCTCGAGACGACCCTCGACGACGACCGCCCGATGATCTTCTGAGCATGGCCTCGTCGAAGAAGAAGCGCGCGCGGGCCCAGGGCGCCTCGGGCGGTGCGGCCCGCCCCGCTCGGCCGGCGTCGGCCCGCCCCGGAGCCGCCCGCCCCGGAGCCGTCCGCCCCGGAGCCGCCCACGACGAGTTCCGGTCCGACGCCTACCGCTCGGTGGGCGAGATCATCGCCGCCGGGAAGCCGCGCCGGCGCCGCTGGGACCTCGTGCTCTCGATCCTCGGCTGCCTCGCCCTCGGCCTGCTCACGATCGTGCTCGGCTACCTCGCCGCGATCCTCTCGGTCTTCCCCGCGCAGTGCGAGGGCCAGAACTTCGCCTGCGACTTCGACCGGATCGACTGGGGCGTCTCGATCGCGCTGATCGGGCCGCCCGCGCTGACGCTGATCGCCGTGGTCGTGACGGTCGTGCGCTACCTCGTGGGCCGCCGCGCGTTCCTCGTGCCGGTCATCGGGTTCGTGCTCTGCATCGCCACCGCGTTCCTCGCCTCCTCGCTCGTGACGAGCTCGATCCCCGGTTCGGCGCTGGTCTAGCACCGACCCGGGGTGGTGCCGACCACGAACGTGGTTCGGCGCCGGCCCAGCACCGACCCGGGGTGGTGCCGACCACGGGCGTGGTTCGGCGCCGGCCCAGCACCGACCCGGGGTGGTGCCGACCACGGGCGTGGTTCGGCGCCGGCCCAGCACCGACCCGGGAGGAGCGTCAGCCGCAGGCGGGCTCGTCGTTCAGCGTCACCGCGGTGGGGTTGATCATCGGGGTCACCCGGACGGCCTGGTCGCCGAAGCCGGAGGCGTCGCCGGCGCTGAACTGAACGTCGAACGTCTCGGACTGACCGGGCGAGAGCTGCACGGCGACCTTCGAGACGGGACGGCCGAGGTCGTCGAGGCTCTCCGGTTCGTAGCCCGTGCCGTCGGCCCAGGCCGCGCTCGACACCGTGGTCCCGGGAGGGCCGTAGACGTAGATGTTGGTGACGAAGTCGCCCAGGGGGTACGCACCCCGCCCGCCGGCCGCGGCGACGTAGGCGGGCAGCGTCCGCGCGACCGCCTTCGAGATCGTGTTGGTCACGGTGACGGAGGTGGTGAAGACCGCGCCGGAGGCGGCGCACCGGCCCGTGCTCGACTGCGCGACCGCCGTGCTCAGGTAGTAGTCCATCTTCGAGCCGCGCGAGGCGTCCTGGAAGAACACTCCGGTGGTCGTGCCGTCGGTCGTCGTCTGCGGCAGAACCCCTGCGATCGGCGTGGGTGCGAGGAGCGCCTGCTCGTCGGCGTCGGAGCTGTAGGCGAGGATGCGGCTCTCGTCGACCGCCTTCACGATCGCCGGGAGCATCTTCGTCGGCTCCATCTCCCCTCCGAGGATCTTGCCCAGGATCGTCGCGCTCGCCTCCGAGAAGAACTCGTCGGTGCGCTCGGCCACGACCGACTCCGGGTAGCGGAAGTAGACCTCGTTGAGCAGGGTCGAGACGGTGTTCTCGCTCGTGAGGACCGTGCCGTCGGTGAGGGTCACCGGCCCGGTCGAGCCGAGGAGGTAGGAGAGGGCGACGGGGTCGATCGCGAGGACGCCGTCGATCTTCTGCTCGGGGAACTTCTGCGCCCAGAACTGCGAGGCGATCGAGGCCGCCGTCGGGAAGTCGGGGCGGCTGGTCGAGACGTTGAAGGTCGTCGCCAGGTTCTCGCCGATGGTGTCGAGCGCGCTCTGGTCGACGGTGACGGGCGCCAGCCCGCGGAAGTCGCCGCTGCCCAGCTGACGGCCGATCGAGATCGCGCCGCCGTCGACGTCGAGCTGCATCACCGAGGACGCACCGCCCCCCAGAGCCTGCGACTCCGCCAGATTCTGGAACATCACCAGGTAGTGGCGCGGACCGGAGGCTCCGAGGGAGTCGGGGAGGATCGCGGTGAGCGGCTCGACCTGCTCCATCGCGGCGGTGGCGGTGGCCAGCTGCGGAGTGAAGGAGTCGAGGGCCGAGGCGACCTGCGGCACCAGCGGGCCGCGGTCGATGCCCTCGACGCGGGTCTGCGCGGCGTCGACGACCTCCTTGGCGACGGTGATCTTCTGCGACAGCTCGGTGATCGCCGCGAGGTCGACCCTGCCGTCGACGGGCTTGAGGATGTCGAGCGAGGTCGTGGAGAGCGGCGTGACGATCCGGCCGGAGACGTCGTCGGCGATCTCGGTCGCGGCACGGACGGCGGACAGGTTCGGGCCGAGGACGGGCACCACCTCCATCACCCGCCACACCGGGTCGTCGGTCTCGTCGCGCGCCTCGCCGGTGAGGGTCGCGATCTGGGCCGCGGTCTCCCCGGCCCCCGAGGTGTCGAAGGTCGTCAGCCTGTCCGTCACCTGCGACACGAGCGGGATCGCCTCGGTCAGCTTGTCGCGGACGGTCATCGCCTTGTCGTAGGTGCGCACGCCGAGGAGCACTGCGACGACGGCTCCGATCAGCAGGACCAGGAGGACGATCAGCGTGATCCAGAGGCCGCGACGGCGGCGCGGCCTGCCGCGGGCGGGGCGGTCGGCGGACGTGGTGGTGCTCATTGGAGAGAGCCTAAGCGACGGTCGGCGGAGTGCGACCGGGCCCGCGCCACCGTCCCCGACCCAGGACGAGGGACACGCGACGCTGATGCGCGGGCCGTCCGGCTCCTCCGCCGGGGTCGCGCGGGAGCCGGGGAGGCTGCTCCGCTCAGCCCAGCAGGAGGGACACCCCGATGAGCACGGGCACCGCGGCGACCGTGGTCACGAGGGCCGTGTCCCGGGCGACGGCGACGCCCCGGTCGTAGCGCGAGGCGAAGGTGAAGATGTTCTGCGCGGTCGGCAGCGCGGCGGTCACCGTCACCACGAAGAGGTGCTCGGAGTCGAGGTGGAACGCGAAGCGCCCCAGCAGCAGCGCGACCGCCGGCATCACCAGCGACTTGAGCACGGAGGCGACGACCACCTCGACCCGCGCCGGCCCCGCCTCCAGCGGCCGCTGCCCGCGCAGCGACATCCCGAAGGCGATCAGCACCAGCGGGATCGACGCGTTGCCGATGATCGAGAACGGCTGCAGCACGGGCGCGGGCAGCTCCACGCCGGTGAGGGCGACGACGAGGCCCAGGGCGGAGGCGATGATCATCGGGTTCCGCAGCGGCTGCGTGAGGATCGCGCCGACCGAGGTCCGCCCGCTCGTCGAGACGTCGAGCAGCGTCAGGATCGTCGGCGCGAGGACGATCAGCTGCAGCAGGAGCGTCGGGGCCACCCACTGCGGATCGCCCAGCACGTAGATGGCGACCGGCAGTCCGATGTTGTTGGCGTTGACGTAGGAGGAGGCCGCGGTCCCGATCACCGTCTCGGGGAGCGGACGGGGGAAGAGCAGCCGCGACGCGAGCACGTAGAGCAGGGCGACGGTCAGCACCGTCAGGAGCGAGACGAGCAGGAACGAGGAGAAGAGGACGGAGACGTCGGCCCGCGAGAGCACGGTGAACAGTAGCGCCGGCGTCGTGACGAAGAAGGCGATCCGCGACAGGATCAGCCGGCTCTCGGGCGGGACGATCCGGAACCGCGCGATCAGGTAGCCGACCGCGATGACGACCCCGATGATCGAGAAGCCGGTGAGCACGCCCTCCACGCCGCCGCCTCTCCGCCGCGGTCCGTCCGCTGTCGCGCCTCCACCCTAGGCAGTGCCCGGGCGTTGCAGCGCCGGCCCGACGCGCCTACGGTGTGCGGCATGCCGCATCTCGAGGTCCCCGGCGCGACCCTCCACTGGGAGGCGGACGGCCGCGCCTCCGCCCCCGCCCTGCTGCTCGTGCACGCGGGCATCGCCGATCTGCGGATGTGGGACCCGCTCGTCCCCGACCTCTCGCGCGACCGGCTGGTGGTCCGCTACGACGTCCGCGGCGCCGGCGGCACGAGCACGGAGGACGTGGAGTACGACCCGCGCCGGGACGCCCTGGACGTGCTCGACCACCTCGGCGTCGAGCGCGCGGTGGTCGTCGGCTGCTCACGGGGCGGCACCCTCGCGCTGGACCTGGCGCTGGAGCATCCGGAGCGGGTGACCGGCCTGGTCGCGATCGCCCCGGGCCTGGCGGGCTTCGACTACCCGGCGCTGACGGCGGAGGAGGAGCGCCGCTTCGGCGAGGTCGAGGCGCTGGAGCTCGCGGGCGAGCGGGAGGCCGCGGCGATCGTCGAGGCGGAGCTCTGGGCCGTGGGCCCCGACCGCTCCGCCGACGACGTGGCTCCGGAGTTCCTCGCGCGGGTCCGGGAGCTCGCGCTCACGGGCGTCGGCCACGAATCGGAGGCTCCGCGCCCGGTCGAGCCGTCCGGGCCGGCGGGCGATCGGCTCGGGGAGATCGCCGTGCCGACCCTCGTCGTGGCGGGTGCGCACGACCTCTCGGAGTCGCTGCCGGTCTGCGAGCACCTCGCCACCGCGGTGAGCGGTGCCGAGCTGCAGGTGCTCGAGGACGCGGCGCACCTGCCCAGCCTCGAGCACCCCGAGGAGTTCCTCGCGGTGCTGCGGCCGTGGCTGGAGCGCCACGGGATCTGATCAGGCCACGGCGGCCAGGTCGAACGCCCAGTCCACGTAGAGCTCCGGCGGCTCGCCCTGCTCGACGAGATCGACCCGGTCGAAGCCGGTCTCGACGCAGGTCGCTCCGGCGTCCAGATCGCTCTCCGCCACGAAGGCGTGCACGAAGCGGGGCACGGGGAACGCCGCCGCCTCCTCGAGCAGCATGCGCACGGAGTCCGCCGTGACGCCGCGGGCGTGCGGAGCGATGCTCCACGCCGCCTCGTAGGCGACGACGCCGCGCGAGCAGCCGTACCAATAGCCGATGGAGCCGACGGAGAGTCCGTCCAGCTCGACCACGTAGAAGAACGCGTCGCCGTCCGCCCAACCGCGCAGGTAGCGGTCGTGGCGCAGGAGGATCTCGCTCTCGCTCTCGAGTCCGCCGCCTGCGTGCGCGAGGGTGTCGCGCAGGACGGAGGCGTCCGCCTGCGGCCAGGGGACCAGGCGGAGGTTCTCGGGGTGGTGGTCGATGCTGGCTGTTCTCTGGTCGCTTCCGGGTTCGGGTCCCGTCACGCGCTCCGATCCTCTCTCTCAGGATGGCTCGCCGATCGAGCGCGCCGCCAGGGGTTCGGCGCGCCGGTCCGATCGGATGTCTCCGCACTCGGGATGCGGACACGGTGTCGCCCCATCTTCGACCCGATCAGGGGAGGGAAACGGAAGCCTGAGGAATCTAGCCCCGGACGGGGGGTGACACCTGCACAACACCTGGGCAGCCGCTGACCGCGGGGCTCCCGACGGGTGGCGGAGACGTGCGCCCGCCCCCGTGAGGTCGCTGCTTCGCTCCGCCTAGACGCAAGAAAAGCGCGCGCACGAGCCCATACGCTCGGAGTCGGAGCGCGTTCCGCTCCTGCAGCCCCGTATCACCAGCGTGAGGAGGATCACCATGTCGCAAGCCGTGCAGAGCACCGTCGTCGGAGAACCCGAGGTCGTCGAGGACCGCGTGGAGGACTCCGCCGCCTGGCTCGACCTGAAGGCGGCCGCCGCCGCGCTGCAGCCGCTCCAGTCCCAGGACGGCTCGCTCGCCGAGCCCGAGCGGCTCGACGAGGCGCGCACCCTCGTCGAGCGGATCGTCGCCGGCGTCCGCACCCTCGCCCCCGCGTTCCCTCACGACGCGGCCTACCTCGACGCGCTGGTCGTCGACCTCGAGCGCTGGAGCGCGGACGGCCTCGGCCTGCCCGACTTCCTCGACTCGCTCACCGTGTTCCAGCCGCAGGTCGAGCGCGTCGACGGCCGCCGCCACCTCGTCGTCTTCCCCATGTACACCCAGAACGGCAGCCGCGACCGCCACGTCGAGGCCGTCCTCGTCGAGGTCGTCTGGCCGCGGTTCGTCGCCGAGCTGGAGGCGGGCGACTACTCCAACGCCCTCTTCGTGCCCGTGCGCTTCGTCGACTTCACCGCCGGCTACGACACCGACAGCGCCGTGCTGTTCCCCGAGACGGTCGCGATGCGCTCCGTCCCGTCCTTCACCTGGGGCGCGATCTTCGCCGACCGCGAGGCGGCACGGTTCCGCCGCGTCGTCACGGAGGCGGCTCGGATCACCCGGCTCGAGCTCCCGGAGGACGCGCAGCGCCTGCTGGCTGACCAGCGCCTGGCGGAGGAGTCCTTCGTGATGTGGGACCTCATCCACGACCGCACCCACATGCGCGGCGACCTGCCGTTCGACCCGTTCATGATCAAGCAGCGGATGCCCTTCTTCCTCTACTCGCTGGAGGAGCTGCGGTGCGACCTCACCGCCTTCCGCGAGGCCGTCGCCATCGAGCGCCGCCTCGGCTCACTGGACCGCCGCGACGACGAGGAGGAGGCGCTGGCCGAGCGCTCGCGCTTCGTGCAGTACGCGATCCTGTTCGACCGGCTCTTCCGCTTCCCGCTCACCGGGTCGCGGGTGCGCAACTACGACGGCCTCGGCGGCCAGCTGCTCTTCGCCTGGCTGCACCAGCACGGCGTCCTGCACTGGACCGACACCCGGCTGGCGTTCGAGTGGGACGGTGTCGCCGACGTGGTCGTCGCCCTCTCGGACGCCATCGACGAGCTCTACTGGCGCTCGATCGACCGGCCCAAGACGGCGCACTGGCTGGCCGCGCACGAGCTGATCGCGGCCACTCTCACTCCGCACCCCGCCTCCGCCTGGGCCCGCGGGCTGCCGGAGGAGGTGCTGCTCGGCGCCCCGCGCGGCCTCACCGACGCGGTGCTGGACGACGAGTTCCCGCTGTCGATGTTCTACGAGGCCCTCGGGAAGAAGATGGGCGACGTGATCGCCTCGACCCGGGGCATCACCGGCCGGGACTGACGTCGCGCCCGGGAGGCGGCGGGGTGCGCTCCTCCGCCTCCCGGGGCCCCGTCCGACCGGCGTCGGTTAGCGTGGGGCGCATGCCCTCAGGTGACGGAGCCGCGGACCCGCTCGACGCGGGCTGGATCCGGCGAGCGCCGAGCCGGGCCGGATACGTGCACGACGCGGTCACCGCGGGGATCATGCTGGTGGCGACGATCGTCTCCGTCGCGCTGTACTCCTCGGCGGGCTTCCCCGACGCGGCGCACCCCGTCGTCAGCGCCCACTGGGCCGTCCTGATGACCCTGCCGCTCGCGTTGCGCCGCCGGTTCCCCGCGAGCGTGGCGGCCGGGCTCTCCGTCGTCTACGCGCTGGGGATCGTGCTCCAGGTGCCGGAGTCGCTCTTCGGCCAGATCTGCCTGTTCCTCGCGCTGTACACGGTCGGTGCGTGGGGCCGGAACCGGCGCACGGCCCTCGTCGTCCGGGTGGCGATCGCGGTCGGGATGCTGGGCTGGCTGCTCACCACCCTCGCCACGGGCGAGTACTTCGGCAGCTCCGTGCCGGTCGACGACTCCCCCGGCCTGCTCTCGCCCTACGCGGCGGAGTCGGCCCTCGCGGTCGTGTCGAACCTGCTCTACTTCGGCAGCGCCTACGTCTTCGGCGAGGCGTCGTGGCAGTCGGCCCGCCGGCTGGAGGCGCTCGAGACGCGCACGGCCGAGCTCGACGACGAGCGGGAGCGCTCCTCCCGGCAGGCCGTGTCCTCCGAGCGGCTGCGGATCGCCCGCGAGCTGCACGACGTGGTCGCGCACCACGTCAGCGTGATGGGCGTGCAGGCGGGAGCGGCGCGGCGGGTGCTGGCGCGGGATCCGGAGCAGGCGGCGGCCTCGCTCGGCGCCATCGAGGGCGACGCGCGCTCGGCGATCGAGGAGCTGCACCGCATCCTGGTCGCGCTGCGCGCCGAGGACGCAGCGCCGAATCCGCTCACCGACGCCGCCTCGACCCGTGGGGTGGCCCAGCTCGAGGAGCTGGTCGCGGCGTCCAGCGGGTCGGGCCTGCCCACCGTCTTCCTCACCCTCGGCACGCCCCGCGAGATCCCCGCGACGGTGGGCCTCAGCCTCTACCGCATCGCGCAGGAGTCGCTCACGAACGTCCGCAAGCACGCGGGACGCGGCGCGCACGCCGAGGTGCGCCTCCGCTACGCCCCCGACGCGGTCGAGCTCGAGATCGCCGACGACGGCGGGTCCGGCCCGCACCCGAGCGCCCCCGCCTCCTGCGGACTCGGGCACACCGGCATGAGTGAGCGCGCGGCCGCGGTCGGCGGCTGGATCGAGATGGGGCCGAGGGGCGGAGGCTACCTCGTGCACGCCCGGGTCCCGCTGTCCCCCGTCCGGGCGAGCGTGCCGGACGGCGGCGACCCGGTACCGTCGTCGGAGACGTCGCGGGGGCGTCAGGATCGAGCGAGCGGGGGCCGCCCATGACCGAGCACGTGCGCGTGCTGCTCGTCGACGACCAGGAGCTCGTCCGCGTGGGCTTCCGCATCATCCTCGAGTCGGAGCCGGGGATCGAGGTGGTCGGCGAGGCCCGCACCGGGCTCGAGGCCCTGCAGCGCGCCTCCGAGCTCCACCCCGACGTGATCTGCATGGACGTGCAGATGCCCGGGCTCGACGGCCTGGCCGCGACCCGCGAGATCGTGGCCGACCCGCGCCTGTGCTCGCGGGTGCTCATCCTCACCACCTTCGACCGCGACGACTACCTCTTCGAGGCGCTCTCGGCCGGCGCCAGCGGGTTCCTGCTCAAGAACGCGTCGCCGGAGGAGCTGGTGGAGGCCGTGCAGGTGGTCGCCCGCGGCGACGCGATGCTCGCCCCCGACGTCACCCGGCGGGTGATCGAGCGGTTCGCGTCCGTGCCCGAGCGCACGCCCGCCGCCGCGGAGCACTCCGGAGTCGCCGACCTGACGGACCGCGAGCGCGAGGTGCTCGTGCACCTGGCGCGGGGCTGGTCGAACGCCGAGATCGCGGCCGAGCTGTTCGTGGGCGAGGCGACGGTGAAGACGCACGTCTCGAAGATCCTGATGAAGCTCGGCGTGCGCGACCGCATCCAGGCGGTCGTGTTCGCCTACGAGCACGGGATCGCGGTGCCGGGCCGCCCCTGAGCGGTGGGCGGTCGGGCGGTCAGCGGCGGGCTGTCAGCGGCGGGCTGTCAGCGGCGGGGCTGGCTCGAGGCCGGGCGCGGCGGGGTGCGGCGGACGAACTCCATCCGGATCTCCGGCACGATCTTCCGGTCGAGCACGACCGTCATGTAGCGGCCGTCGACGCGGGCGCCGATCGCGACCACGTCCGGGTCGGTGTCCACGCGGTAGCCGCGCAGCGCCTCGCCGTCCACGATCACCGGGACGCCGCGCACGACGTCCTCGTCGCGGAGGGCGGCGGCGACCACCGGCATCCCGCCTCGTCGGCTGCGCACGCGGCCCGGGAAGGTGTTGCGGAGCACGTCGCCCATGTGGGCCGCGAGGCGGGACTCCAGGGGCCGGCTGCGCTCGGCAGGGATCGGCACGGAGGTGCGGACCGCCTCCCAGAGGACCGGGTACCGCATCCGCGTCACCTGGTCGACCATCCACGGCGGCAGGTGGTCGTTCTCGGCGCGCTCGATCGCGCGCTTCTGCTCGGGGGTCAGCAGGACGTGGTTGACGGGGTCGGCGCGGTTGCGCGGGTTCTTGTAGAACGAGTACGAGAGCGAGATCTCGACGAAGCGGCCGAGCGCCATCGTCTGCGCTGCGGCGAACTCCTCCAGCCTCGGCTGAGGCGCGAACGCGAGGACGGGATCGCCGAAGCGAGCCGCGATCTCGTCCACCCCGGGAGGGGCGGGCATGTCGCGAACAGCTCCCGTCGTGTCCATGCGCATAGGTAAAGAGTGGCCTGCCTCCCAGCCGATACCAACTTCTTGACGGAGATCGGCTTTCGGGTCGTCGTCCGTTCACCTGCCCGAAACACGCGGGAGGCAGGAGGGGCGTCGCGGAGGGCGCCTCCGGGGCTCCTCCGGGCGGCGGGCTGCGAAGATGGAGGGATGAGCGCTCTGCACGATCCCGACGTCCGCGGCTTCGCCTCCGACAACTACTCCGGAGTGCACGACGAGGTCCTCGCCGCGATCGCCGCGGCCAACGGAGCGCACCAGATCGCGTACGGCGAGGACGTCTACACCGAGCGCCTGCAGGAGGCGTTCCGCCGCGAGTTCGGCGAGCAGGCCCAGGCCTTCCCCGTCTTCAACGGCACGGGCGCCAACGTCACCGGCCTGCAGTCGATGCTGCCGCGCTGGGGCGCCGTCGTCTCGGCGGGCACCGCGCACATCACCTCCGACGAGGGCGGAGCGCCCGAGAAGGTCGGCGGGATCAAGATCCTCACGGTCCCCACGCCCGACGGCAAGCTGACCCCGGCTCTGGTCGACCAGGAGGCGTGGGGCTTCGGCGACGAGCACCGCGCCCAGCCGCTCGTGGTCTCGATCACCCAGTCCTCCGAGCTCGGCACCGTCTACACCCCCGAGGAGGTGCGCGCGCTCGCCGACCACGCGCACGGCCTCGGCATGCGGCTGCACATGGACGGGGCGCGGATCGCCAACGCCGCGGCCGCTCTCGGCCTGCCCTTGCGCTCCTTCACCACCGACGCGGGCGTCGACGTGCTCTCGTTCGGCGGCACGAAGAACGGCATCCTGCTCGGCGAGGCGATCGTCGTCCTCGACCCGGCGGCCTCCACCGGGCTGACCTTCCTCCGCAAGACCAACATGCAGCTCTCCTCCAAGATGCGCTTCATCTCGGCGCAGCTGCTCGCGCTGCTCGGCGACGGCAGCACGGAGGAGCCCCTGTGGCTCCGCTCCGCCCGGCACGCGAACGCCATGGCGGCGCGTCTGCGCTCGGGGCTCGAGGAGGCGATCGCGGCCGGACGGATCACCGGGCTCGAGTTCACGCAGCAGACCCGGGCCAACGCGGTGTTCGCGACGCTGCCGCCCGGAGTCGCGGACCGGCTCCGTGCCGCCTACCGCTTCTACGACTGGAACCCGGCGACCGGCGAGGTCCGCTGGGTCTGCTCCTTCGACACCACGGAGGACGACATCGACGCGTTCACGGCCGCGATCGAGCGCGAGCTGGCCGCGTGAGGGCCCGCCTCCCGCGGCTGGCGACGGTCGGCGCCGCGCTCGCCGTGCTCGTCGCGCTGACGGGCTGCACGACGGCCGAGCGCGCCGACGTGGCGGCCACCCCGTCGGCGTCCGAGAGCGTCGCTCCGACTCCCTCCGCGACTCCGACGCCCTCGCCCACGGCCTGGACCCGCCTGGGCTGCGACTCCCTCCTCCCCGCCGCGCGGGCGGCCTCGGCGCTGGGGGTCTCCCGCAGCGCTCTGGAGGGCAGCCGCGAGGTGACGACGCGCTCCTCGGGAGAGCTGATCCGCGAGGCCGCGGAGGAGAACGGCGGAGTGCTCCGCTGCGCCTGGTACGACGAGGACGCCTCCGTCACCGCGGCCGCGGTCGACGACGCCGCCGAGGCGTTCGCCGGCCGTCCCGGACCGCGCCTCGAGACCGACGTCGAGGCGTACGGCTCCTGCACCGACGGCAGCTGCGACCTGGACCTGCTCGCCGGCGCCACCTGGGTGACTCTGCAGCTGCGCGGCGCCCCCGCGGCCGTCGACCTCGCCGCGCTGGCGACCGGCACCGCCTCCGCCGCGCTCGGCACCCTCGACGAGCCGGTCACCGCGACGGCGCCCGTCTGCACCGAGGTCCTGACGGCCGAGCAGCTGTCCGGTGCCGCCGGTCTCGCGCAGGCGACCGCGGGGACCGGGACCGGGACGCCGACGACCGCGTCGGCCGCTGCCGCCGCCCGGGCCGGGTACGCCTCCTGCAGCTGGAGCGACGCCTCCAGCGCCGCCTACTCGGGCGTGACGGTCGACGCGCTCCCGAACGGCGACGACGGCTGGCGGAACCTCTCGCTGACCTCGGGCCTGGCGATCCCGCTCGAGCCGCTCGACGGCTTCGGCGAGAAGGCCCTCACCGGCTGCGCGGCGGGCGTCTGCGAGATCGACGCGCTGGCCGACGACGTGTGGTGGCGGGTGACCGTCACCGGCGACGCGGCGAAGGCCGAGGCCGTCGCCCGCGCCGTGCTCGCGAACGCCTGACCGGCCGCCCCGCTCCTCCCCGCGAGATGCCGCTTCGGTACGCCTCCACCGGCGTGTCGCGTACCGGAGTGGCATCTCGCGGAGGCGGACGGACGGGTCAGCGCCAGTACTCGTACCAGGACGACTCGCGGCAGCCGAGGGACGCGTAGAGGCGGCGGGCGCCGGCGTTGTCGGCCAGCACCTGGAGCCAGAAGCGCGCGACGCCCCGGCGGGACGCGTCCTCGAGGAGGGCGCCGATCACGGCGGAGGCGAGGCCGCGGCGCCGGGCGTCCGGGCGGGTCGCCAGGGCGAAGAGGCCGCCCCAGAGCTCGCCGTCCGGCGCCGTGACGAGCGCGAGGCGGCCGGTCGCGGCCGGGCCGTCCCCGTCGACGACGAGAGCGTAGGAGGAGGGGCAGCCCACGAGGATGCGCTCGGCGACCGCGCGCTCCTCCGCTCCGCCGCGTCCGTCGACCGACCACCAGAGGGCGAGCCAGTCCTCGTCGGGAGCCGGGGCGAGGCGGACGCGAGGCGGCGGCGCGGATCCTGACGGTGCGGACCTGGACGGTGCGGACAGCGCGGCGAGCGCCTCCTGCACCGATCCCGTCAGCACGAGCGTCCGGTCGATCGGCGCGGCGCCCCGCTCGGCGAGCAGCCCGGCCAGACCGGCGGGGCTCGGCGGGCCGATCTGCACGAGGGGCGCGATCCCGTGCTCGCGGGCGAACGCCTCCGCCGCGTCGAGGGCCGCCTCCTGGTCGACGACGTCGCCGGACGCGAGCACGGAGTTCGCGCGCTTGGTGACTCCCGCGGAGGCGCGCAGCTCCCACGCACCGAGGGGGCGCCGCACGAGCGCGGGCCAGGCGTCGGCGGCGAGGCGGTCGAGCAGGCGCGGATCCATCGGGCCACGGTAGCGGGAGCGGGAGCGGCGCCGGAGCCCCGCAGACGCCCCCGGAGACGGGTCCGGCCCGCAGGATCCGCGGCGGACGAGCCGAGCGGGATCCTGCGGGCCGGAGGCCGTGGAGGGACGGGCCCTACATGTTGATCATGTGCCCCTTGAGGCCGTGGAAGCCCTCCTGCAGCGCCTCCGACAGCGTCGGGTGGGTGTGCACGTTGCGGGCCAGCTCCGTCGCGGTGAGGTCCCACTTCTGGGCGAGCGTGAGCTCGGGGAGCAGCTCCGAGACGTCCGGGCCGATCATGTGGGCGCCGAGGAGCTCGCCGTACTTCTTGCTCGCGATGAGCTTCACGAAGCCGGTGGGCTCGCCGAGGCCGTGGGCCTTGCCGTTCGCCATGAAGGGGAAGGTCGAGACGGTGATCTCGTGGCCCTCGTCCGTCGCCTGCTTCTCGGTGAGGCCGAAGGAGGCGATCTGCGGCTGGCAGAACGTCGCGCGCGGCATCATCCGGTAGTCGCCCAGCGTCTGGGTCTCGGCGCCCGCGAGGGTCTCGGCGGCGACGACGCCCTGCGCCTCCGCGACGTGCGCGAGCTGGAGCTTCGCGGTGACGTCGCCGATGGCGTAGATGTGCGGCACGTTGGTGCGCATGTGGTCGTCGATCGCGATCGCGCCGCGCTCGGTGAGCTCGACGCCCGTCTTCTCGAGGCCGAAGCCCTCGGTGCGGGGGACCCAGCCGATGGACATGAGCACCTTGTCGACCTCGAGGGTCGACTGCGTGCCGTCCTTCGCGGTGTAGGTGACCGTGACGTAGCCGTCCTTGTCGACGACCGACTCGACCTTGGTCGAGGTCAGGATCTCGACGCCGAGCTTCTTGTACTGCTTCTGGATCTCCTTGGAGACGTCCGGGTCCTCGTTGGGGAGGGCGCGGTCCATGAACTCGATGATCGTCACGTCGACGCCGTAGTTCTTGAGGACGTAGGCGAACTCCATGCCGATCGCGCCCGCGCCCACGATGGCCATCGTGTCGGGGAGCTCGCGGGTCATGATCTGGGTCTCGTAGGTGACGACGTTCTCGGAGAGCTCGACGCCGGGGAGCAGGCGGACGCTCGCGCCGGTCGCGATGATCGCGTCGTCGAAGGTCAACGACTCCGTGCCGCCCTTGCTCAGCTGCACGTCGAGGCCCTGCGGGCCGGTGAAGGAGCCGACGCCGTCGAACTCGGCGATCTTGTTCTTCTTCATCAGGAAGTGGACGCCCTTGGTGCGGCCGTCCGCGACCGAGCGGCTGCGGTCGAACGCCGCGCCGAAGTCGAACGAGACGTCGCCCGAGATGCCGAACTGCTTCGCCTGGGTGTGGAAGAGGTGGGCGAGCTCCGCGTTGCGCAGCAGCGCCTTGGACGGGATGCAGCCGACGTTGAGGCAGACACCGCCCCAGTACTGCTTCTCGACGACGGCGACGGACTTGCCGAGCTGGGCGGCGCGGATCGCGGCCACGTATCCGCCGGGGCCTGCCCCCAGGACGACGACGTCGAAGTGCTGGGCCATGGATGATCCTCCAGAGTCGTGGATGGTGGTGCGCGGGGTGACCACGCCGTCTCCCACCGTACCGTTCCGGGGCTCGGAGGCGGCCCGCTCCTCCGTGGGCGAACGCGCGCGCGGACGCCGGACGGGCGCGCGCGGGAATGCCTGCGGGGCGGGGACGGTTGGGCTCCTCGGGCGACGGAGCCCCTCCCCCAGTCCCCCGCACGGAAGAAGCCCCGCGATGTCCGCCACCGCCTCCCGCACCGCCAGCACCAGCGCCCCGATCCTCGACGTCCTCGCGGAGCGCTGGAGCCCCCGCTCCTACGACGCGACCGCGACCGTCTCGGACGAGACCCTCGCATCCCTCCTCGAAGCCGCGCGCTGGTCCCCCTCCGCCAGCAACTCGCAGCCGTGGCGCTTCATCGTCGCCCGCCGCGGGACCGACGAGTTCGACAGCATCGTCGCGACCCTCGCCGGCTTCAACGGCGCCTGGGCCGGCTCCGCCGCCGTCCTGGTCGTCGCCCTCGCCGAGACCGTCGACTCCGAGGGGAAGCCGCGCCCCTGGGCCGTCTACGACCTCGGCCAGTCGATCGCCCACCTCAGCGTCCAGGCGCACCACGAGGGCCTGCACGTGCACCAGATGGCCGGCTTCGACAAGGACGCCGTCCGCGCCGCGTTCGGCGTCGACGAGCGCTTCGACCCCGTGACGATCGCCGCGGTGGGAGTCGCGGCCGACGCCGACGCGCTGGCGAACGAGACCCTCCGCGAGCGCGAGACCGCGCCGCGCACCCGCCTGCCCCTCGAGGAGCTCGTGCTCGTCCAGGCGTAGCCCTCCCGCAGAAGGCCTCCCCCGTCCACGGACCGGGGAGGCCTTCCGCGTCCCACCCTGTGTTACTCCCCGTGTCGGTCCCCGCTGTGCCGCCGGGAGGCTCTCCGTACGATCGGACGATCCGCCCGCCCGCCCCGCCGTCCGGAGAGACATGCCCGCCACCCCCGCCGCCCGCACGAGCCTGGCCTTCGACGCCGAGCTCGGCCAGTCGGCGTTCCCCGTGCGCTTCGAGGGGGTCGGCCGCACCTTCGCGCCCGGGTCCCCGGTACTGACGGACGTGACGCTCGAGGCCGCCGCGGGCGAGGTCATCGCGATCCTCGGCCCGAGCGGCTGCGGCAAGTCGACGCTGCTGCGCATCGCAGCGGGCCTGGACACCGCCTCCGAGGGGTCCGTCCTCATCGACGGCGCTCCCGTCTCCGGCATCGACCCGCGCTGCGCGGTGGCGTTCCAGGAGCCGCGGCTGCTGCCCTGGCGGAGCATCGCCGACAACGTCGCGCTCGGCCTCCCGCGCGGCACCCCGCGCCCGGCCGCCCGCGCCGCCGTCGACGAGCTGCTCTCGCTGGTCGGCCTCACCGCGCACGCCCGCTCGCGGCCCCGCGAGGTGTCCGGAGGGATGGCCCAGCGCGCCTCCCTCGCCCGCGCTCTCGCCCGGAACCCCGGCGTGCTCCTCCTGGACGAGCCCTTCGGGGCGCTCGACGCGCTGACCCGCCTGCGGATGCAGGACCTGCTGCTCGACGTGCACGCGGCGGCTCCGGCGACGATCCTGCTCGTCACCCACGACGTCGACGAGGCCCTCCAGCTGGCCGACCGCATCGTGCTCCTCGGACGCGACGAGCCCGGAGGCGTCTCGCGCATCCAGCGGATCGTCACCGTCCCCGGCGCGCGCCCCCGCGACCGCGGCTCGGCGGAGCTCGCCGAGCACCGGGCCGAGCTCCTCGCGGGGCTGGGCATCGAGCGGCACTGAACCCGGACGGATCGACCCGCGTCCCTCCAGCCGGGCGGCACGGTCCGGGCGGCACGACCTCCCTCCCCAGCCGCCTCCTCCTCCCGCTCTCCACCGCACGAGCACCTCCCCTCACCGCCCCTCCCCCGCAGCGTCCACACTCACTGTCACCGCATCCCCGAAGCCGAGGCCCCCATGTCGTTCACCCGCTCCCCGCTCACCCGCCGCGCCGCACTCGCCGGTCTGCTCACCGCCGCCGCCGTCCCGCTCCTCGCGGGCTGCGTGCAGGGCGAGGGCGGAGGAGGAGCGGCGGCCGCGACCGCCGACGCCGCCTCCGGAGGAACCCAGGGGGGCACGCTCACGCTCGACTTCGCGACGTACAACCCGCTGAGCCTGGTCATCAAGGAGAAGGGCTGGCTCGAGGCCGCCCTCGCCGATCAGCAGGTCACCGTCGCCTGGGTGCAGTCGGCCGGCTCGAACAAGGCCAACGAGGCCCTGCGCGCCGGAGCGATCGACGTCGGCTCGACCGCCGGCTCCGCCGCGCTGCTCGCCCGCTCGAACGGCTCGCCGATCAGGACGATCGACATCTTCTCGCAGCCGGAGTGGTCGGCCCTCGTCGTCCCCGCCGGCTCGGCGATCACCTCGGTCGAGCAGCTGAAGGGCAAGCAGATCGCGGCCACCAAGGGCACCGACCCCTACTTCTTCCTCGTGCAGGCGCTCGAGGCCGCCGGGCTGGGCATCGGCGACGTGACGGTGCAGAACCTGCAGCACGCCGACGGCTGGGCGGCGCTGCAGAACGGCTCCGTCGACGCCTGGGCGGGCCTGGACCCGATCATGGCCGGCGCCGAGGCGGCCGGGGCGACCCTGCTGTACCGCAACGTCGACTTCAACTCCTACGGCCTGCTCAACGCGACCGAGAGCTTCCTCGCGGAGAAGCCGGACCTCGCGCAGACCGTCGTGAACGCGTACGAGCACGCCCGCGCCTGGGCGCTCGAGAACCAGGACGAGACGGCGAGCATCCTCGCCTCCGTCGCCGGCCTCGACGTGGCGGTGGCGACGACGGTCATCACCGAGCGCAGCAACCTCGACGTCGACAACGTCCCCGGCTCCGCGCAGACCGACGTGCTCGCCGTGATCGGCCCGATCTTCGTCGAGAACGGCGACGTCGCCTCGCAGCAGCAGGTCGACGACGCGCTCGACTCGCTGCTCGACGACACCTACGCCTTGGCGGCCGACCCGAGCGCCATCGGCGCCTGAGGGCCCGGCCCTCCGCCCCCGACCCCCGCGATCCGAGGAGACCGACGATGACGATCCGCGACGACGACACCGCGACCGACGCCGATGTGCTGCGCCGGAGCGCGCTGTCCGCGCTGATGCCGGGTGCGCCCGGACTCGTGACGGCGGGCCCGTCGGTCGCGGCCTCCCAGCGCCGGCTCCGCGAGGACCGCTCCCGCCCGCTCACGTCGCGGCGGTGGTTCGTCGTCGCGGGAGGCGCCGTCCTGCCCGTTCTGCTGCTCGCCGCCTGGCAGATCGCGACGACGACCGGGATGGTCTCGGTCGCTGTCTTCCCCTCGCCCGCGATGGTCTGGGCGGCCGGCGTCGACCTCGCCCAGCGCGGCGACCTCGGCCAGGACGTCGCCATCTCGACGCAGCGCGTGCTCATCGGGTTCGCGCTCGGGTCGGCGCTCGGGCTCGTGGTCGGCGCGCTCTTCGGGCTCTCCCGTGTCTGGGAGGTCGTCCTCGGGCCGACCCTCGGCGCGATCCGCGCGGTCCCGTCGCTGGCCTGGGTCCCGCTGCTGCTGCTCTGGATGGGCATCGGCGAGGAGTCGAAGATCACCCTGATCACGATCGGCGCGTTCTTCCCCGTCTTCACCACGGTGGCCACCGCGCTGGGCCACGTCGACCGGCACCTCGTCGAGGCGGGCCGCGCCTTCGGGCTCTCGGGCGTCCGGCTCTTCACGACGGTGCAGCTGCCCGCGGTGATCCCCTCCGTGATCTCCGGGCTGCGCCTCGCGCTCGCTCAGTCGTGGCTGTTCCTGGTCGCCTCCGAGCTCATCGCCTCCTCGATGGGCCTGGGCTTCCGCCTCATCGACAGCCAGAACAACGGCCGGATCGACCGGGTGTTCCTGGCGATCGTCCTGCTGGCCGTGCTCGGCAAGCTCACCGACGCCGTCGTCGGCGTGTTCCAGCGCTACGCCGTGAGGAAGTGGGCGTGAGCGCCGGGGAAGGAGCTCGGAGCGTGAGCGGGACGATCGCCAACCTGCTCGACGAGCACCGCCGGTTCCCGCCGCCCGCGGACTTCGCCGCACAGGCGAACGCCGGCGCGGAGGAGTACTCGCGCGCCGCCGCCGATCCGGTCGCGTTCTGGGAGGAGGCGGCCCGCCGCCTCGAGTGGGCGGAGCCGTGGCACACCGCGCACAGCTGGGAGCCGGCCGCTCCGCTGCCCGACGGCTCGCTCTCGGTGCCGCGCACGACCTGGTTCGAGGGCGGACGGCTGAACGTGGCCGTCAACTGCGTCGACCGCCACGTGGACGCGGGACGCGGCGGGAAGACCGCCCTCCACTTCGAGGGCGAGCGCGGCGACCGGAGGTCGATCACCTACGCCGAGCTCCAGCGCGAGGTCTCCCGCGCTGCGAACGCGCTGACCGCGCTCGGGATCGGCAAGGGCGACCGCGTCGTCGTCTACCTGCCGGTGATCCCCGAGACCATCGTCATCACGCTCGCGATCGCGCGGATCGGAGCGATCCACTCGCTCGTCTTCGGCGGCTTCTCGGCCGAGGCGGTGCGGTTCCGCGTGGAGGACACCGGTGCGAAGCTCCTGGTCACCACGGACGGGCAGTTCCGGCGCGGAGCGGCGGTGCCGGTCAAGGCGGGCGCCGACCGGGCGGTCGAGGGCGTCGCCTCGATCGAGCACGTCCTCGTCGTCCGCCGCACCGGTGAGACCGACGTCCCCTGGACCCCGGGCCGCGACGTCTGGTGGCACGAGCTGGTCGACGCGCAGAGCGACGTCCACGAGGCCGAGGCCTTCGACTCCGAGACGCCGCTGTTCATCATCTACACCTCCGGCACGACGGGGAAGCCGAAGGGGCTGGTGCACACCAGCGGCGGCTACCTCACGCAGGCCTCGTGGACGCACTGGGCGGTGTTCGACGCGAAGCCGGACGACGTGCACTGGTGCACCGCCGACCTCGCCTGGGTCACCGCGCACACCTACGAGATCTACGGACCGCTCTCGAACGGGCTCACCCAGGTGATCTACGAGGGCACCCCGAGCACCCCGCACACGGCCCGGCACTTCGAGATCATCGAGCGGTACGGGGTGACCGTCTACTACACGGCGCCGACGCTGATCCGCACGCTGATGACCTGGTTCCCCGACGGCGTGCCCGCGCAGTACGACCTGTCGAGCCTGCGCCTGCTCGGCACGGTCGGCGAGTCCATCAACCCCGAGGCCTGGGTCTGGTTCCACGAGGCGATCGGCGGTGGGCGCTGCCCGATCGTCGACACCTGGTGGCAGTCCGAGACCGGCGCCGCGGTGATGTGCCCGCTGCCGGGCGTCTCGACCCTCAAGCCGGGATCGTCGCTCGGAGCCCTGCCCGGGCTCGGGGTCCTCGTGGTGGACGAGCACGGCGAGCGCGTGCCGAACGGCTCCGGCGGCTACCTCGTGGTCGACCGGACCGGGCCGGCGCTCGCCCGCACCGTCTGGGGAGACCCGGAGCGCTACCGCGACTCCTACTGGGCCCGCTACGCGTCCCAGGGGTGGTTCTTCTCCGGAGACGGCGCGAAGTACGACGCCGACGGCGACGTCTGGGTGCTCGGCCGCGTCGACGACGTCATCAACGTCTCCGGGCACCGCCTGTCCACGATCGAGATCGAGTCGGCCCTCGTCGCCCATCCGGCCGTCGGCGAGGCCGGAGTCGTCGGAGTCGCCGACGCGACGACCGGGCAGGCGATCGCGGCGTTCGTCATCCCCTCCGACGAGGCCGTCGACCGCGCCGAGGAGGACCCGGCCTACTGGACCGCGCTCGGCACGACGCTCTCGGCGGTCCTGCGCGACCACGTGGCGGTCGCGATCGGGCCGATCGCCAAGCCGCGCGACGTGGTCGTGGTGCCGGATCTGCCCAAGACCCGCTCCGGCAAGATCATGCGGCGGCTGCTCGGCGACATCCGCGACGGCCGACCGCTCGGAGACGTGACGAGCCTCCAGGACGACACCGTCCCGGCGCGCATCGCCCGCATCGTCGCCGAGCGCGGGTAGGCGCCGCGCCGAGCGGACGAGGCAGCGGCGTCTCGGAAGGCGGGGCGGTGTGTCGACGCAGGGCGCGACGCGGGACGCGACGGGGCGCGGGCGGCGCCTGTTTCGGGGAGACGTCCGGAGCCTGCGCGTCCGCGGCGAGGAGGGGCCGCCGGGGAGCATCCGGAGTAGCGTTGAGCCGTGCGCGACGTCCAACAGCAGATCATCTCCGAGCTCCACGTCTCCCCCGCCGTCGATCCGGCCGCCGAGGTCGAACGGCGCAGCGGCTTCCTCGCCGACTACCTCCGCAGCACCGGCGCGAAGGGCCTCGTCCTCGGCATCAGCGGCGGCCAGGACTCGAGCCTCGCCGGGCGCCTCTGCCAGCTCGCGGTCGAGCAGGTCCGCGCGAGCGGCGTCGACGCCTCCTTCATCGCGGTCCGCCTGCCCTACAAGGTGCAGGCCGACGAGGAGGACGCCCAGCTCGCCCTCACGTTCATCCGCCCGGACCGCCAGGTCGTCTTCGACATCCACCAGGGCGTCGACGGCGTGGCCGCGGCGTTCGGCGACGCGGTCGACGAGCCGATCAGCGACTTCGTCAAGGGCAACGTGAAGGCGCGGATGCGCATGATCGCGCAGTACGCGATCGCCGGCCAGGCCGGGATGCTCGTCGTCGGGACCGACCACGCGGCCGAGGCGGTCACCGGCTTCTTCACGAAGTACGGCGACGGCGGCGCCGACGTCCTCCCGCTCACCGGGCTCACCAAGCGGCAGGGCCGCTCGCTCCTCGAGCACCTGGACGCTCCCGCCCGGCTCTACGAGAAGGCGCCGACGGCGGACCTGCTCGACGACAGCCCCGGCCAGACCGACGAGACGAACCTCGGGCTCACCTACGCCGACCTCGACACCTACCTCGAGGGCGGCGAGGTCGACCGGGCCGTCGCCGAGGCGATCGAGGCGCGGTACGCCGCGACCGAGCACAAGCGCCAGGTGCCGCTGTCGGTGTTCGACGACTGGTGGCGCTGAGCCGCCGCTGACCGCCTCCAGCGGTCCCGCGGCTCAGGACCGCACGGGGCCCTGCTGAGTCAGGAGTCGGCGCGGGCGTTGTAGACGAGCACCTCGCCGGAGTCGACGGAGGCGCGGTAGGCGCGGAACACGTCGAGGGCCTCGTCGCGGAGCACGCCGTCGACGACCTCGATGCCGCGGGCCTCGAACTGGGCGGCCCAGTCCTCGCGCATCGGCCCCTCGTCGAAGGTGCTGATCTCCTCGAGCTCGGGGCCGGAGCCCGCGACGACCAGGCGGCGCACTCCCGACCACATCGTCGCTCCGTAGCACTGCACGCAGGGGCGCCAGTTGACGACCAGGTCGTGCGCGGGGAGGCCCTCGCCGCCGAGGTCCCAGGTGCCGAGCGCGGTCTGCGCGAGCCCGAGCGCCGTGACCTCGGCGTGGCCGGACGAGACTCCGCTGCCGAGGACGACGTTCACTCCGACCGAGACGAGACGACCGGAGTCGCGCTCGACGACGATCGCCGCGAACGGGCCGCCGTTCCCCTCCCGGAAGTTGCGGTCGGCGAGCGCGTGCACGAGGGCCATCCGGTCCTCGAGACTCGGGAGGACCTCGGGGACGTCGCGGAGGGCGTCCCCGATCCAGGCGGGCAGGGCGATCTCGTAGCGGGTGGCGAGGCGGTCGATGTCCATGGGTCCTCCTGGAGACGGGCGGGTCGGCGGGGCGGAGACGGGTCCGGCGCACGTGCGGCGCAGGTGGCGCGCGGACGGCGGCGGCCGCCGCCCCTCAGCCTCGCAGTGCCGAGCGCCGGAGACGGAATCGGCGCGGCGCGTCGAGGCGGGGCGTCGAGGCGGGGGTCAGGCGAGGAGCGCCCCGCCGAGCGCCGCGGCCTGCGCCGCCCAGAAGCGCCTCGCCACGCCGGTGCGGCGGAACAGGGCGTCGAAGCCGTGGAAGGCGCCCTCCACGATCTCGAGCCCGCACGGCACTCCGGCCGCGCGCAGGCGCTCGGCGTAGCGGACGTCCTCGTCGTGGAAGAGGTCGAGGCTGCCGACGCCGATCCAGGCCGGCGGGAGGCCCGTGAGGTCGTCGCGGCGGGCGGGGGCGGCGTACGCCGGGACGCCGGGAGCGCCGGGCTCACCGCCGAGGTAGGCGGTCCAGCCGAAGCGGTTGCTGCCCGGGGTCCAGACGCGGACACCGCGCGGAGTAGGACCCGGCCGGGTGACGGTGCGGTCGTCGAGCATCGGGTAGACGAGCAGCTGGAACGCGGGCTGCACTCCTCCGCGGTCGTGGGCGAGGAGGGTCGCACCCGCGGCGATCCCGCCGCCCGCGCTCGCGCCTCCGACGGCGATGCGCGCCGGATCGACGCCGCGCTCCTCCGCGTGCTCGACGAGCCGGTCGAACACGGCCAGCACGTCCTCGACGCCCGCCGGTGCGGGATGCGCGGGCGCGAGGCGGTAGTCGACGGAGACGACCGTGATGCCCAGGGTGCGGGCGAAGTCGATGCAGGACGCCTCGTCCTGGAGGTGGCTCCCGAGCACCATGCCGCCGCCGTGCACCCAGAGGAGCGCGGGAGCGGTGCCGCGGAGGATGCGCGGCCGGTAGCTGCGGGCCCGGACGGGAGGGGCTCCGGCGACGGGGATCTCCAGGTCGTCGACCACCATGTCGGGCGGGGCCTCGCCTCCCTCGGCCGCGCGTCGCGTGGCGAGGCGCAGCAGTCGCGGGCCGAGGACGATCGGCGGGAGGAAGCGGCCGAGCGCGAGGTCGGGGTGGAAGAGGGGCGCCGTCGCGGCGGTGCGGGCTGACGCGGTCATGCGCGGGAGGCTACTCCTCGCGGCCGTGCCGGCGCCCCTCGGCGGGACTACGGACGCACGAGGGTCTTGATCGCGCGGCGCTCGTCCATGGCGGCGTACGCCTCGGCGATCTCCTCGAGGGGCAGCTCGAGGTCGAAGACCAGACCGGGCTCGATCGCACCGCTGAGCACGTCGGGGAGCAGCTCGGCCATGTAGCCGCGGACCGGCGCGACTCCGCCGTTCACGCCCACGTTCGAGCCGAACATCTGGCGGACGGGCAGCTCGGGGCCTCCGTTGGGGACGCCGACGTAGCCGACCATGCCGCCGGGGCGGGCGGAGTCGAGGGCCTGCTGCATCGACTCCTTCGTGCCGACGCACTCGAGCACGCAGTCGGCGCCGATCCCGCCGGTCAGCTCGCGGACGCGCGCGACGCCCTCGTCTCCGCGGGTCTCGACGATGTGGGTCGCGCCGAAGCGGCGGGCGAGGTTCTGCCGCGACTCGTGCCGCGACATCGCGATGATCGTGGTCGCGCCGAGGCGCTTGGCCGCCAGGACGGCGCAGAGGCCGACCGCGCCGTCGCCGACGACCGCGACGGTCGAGCCCGCGGTGACGCCGGCCGAGACCGCGGCGTGGTGGCCGGTCCCCATCACGTCGGCGAGGGTGAGCAGGCTGGGGATGAGCGCCGGGTCCGGGTCGATGCCCACGCGGAAGAGCGTGCCGTCGGCGAGGGGGACGCGCACCTTCTCGCCCTGGGCGCCGTCCGCGAAGCCCTCCTCGCGGACCTCGGCGCCCCACCAGCCGCCGGTGAGGCACGAGGTGGAGACGCCGTTGGCGCAGTTCGCGCAGGTGCCGTCGCAGACGTAGAACGGCGCGATCACGAAGTCGCCGACCGCGACGTCGTGCACGTCGTCGCCGATCTGCTCGACGACGCCGACGAACTCGTGGCCGATGCGGTGCGCCTCCTCGGTCGGAGTGACGCCGCGGTAGGGCCACAGGTCGGAGCCGCAGACGCAGGCGGCGGTGACGCGGACGATCGCGTCGCGCCCCGTCGAGAGCTGCGGGTCGGGGACCTCCTCGAGTCGGATGTCGCGCTCGCCGTGGATGAGTGTTGCTCGCATGGGTGCTCCTGGTCGGGAGGGGGGTGGGGTCGGCGTCCACGGTACGCCCGCGACCGGCCTCGGGCGCCGGAGAGGCGGGGGGCTTGCACGAACGCGCGCCGACGCTCCACGGGCGGGGCGCCGGGCGCCACCGGGGGCGGTCCGGCGGCCGGCCGGGAGGCGTCGTGTCGGACCGGAGCGGCCCCGGAGCGGCCCTGCGCCGCGTCACGGCAGCGCCTCCGCCCACCCGTCGCGTCCGATCACGACGTGCGCGAGGAACCGCAGGCCGCACGCCTCGGCCCCGTCGGCGATCGCCCGCGTCGCCGCTCGGTCGGAGGGGAGCACCGCGGCCTCGCCCGCGTGGCTGTGCGCCAGGCCGATTCCCGCAGCGCCCCTCGCGAGCACCTCGGCGAGCACGGCGGCGACGGGGATCTCGGCGTGCGCCGGAGCTCCGTCGGCCAGCGTCAGGACGTCGCGGACGGCTCCGGACTCGGCGAGCGCCACCGCCAGCACGGTCTCGAGCGGCCGGGCGGCCAGCAGCGGAGCGACGAGCCCGGCCAGGCCGGCGGCGTCGGTCACGCGGGCGGCGCGCGCGGCGCGGTTCATCCTCCGCCGCAGCTCGAAGGAGGCGACCAGGCGGCAGGCGGCGACCTCGCCGACTCCGCGGTGCCGCATCAGATCGGCCACCCCGGCCCGGGCGACGGCGTCGATGCCCCCGAAGCGCGCGAGGAGGCGCTGCGCGACGACGGTCGCGTTCGCGCCGCGGACGCCGGCCCCGATGAGCACGGCGAGGGTCTCGGCGTCGGTGAGCGCCTCCGGTCCGTGGGCGCGGAGGCGCTCCCTCGGCCGCTCCTCGGGAGGGAGGTCGGCCATCCGGGGGCCGGGCGTTTCGAAGGACATGCCGCCGACGCTACGGAGCCCGCTGGACGCGCGGACCGTGGATCCCGCGACTGTGGATGACCGCCGCACTCGTGTGCCCTGTGGAGGGACGTCCCGTCGCCGCCCCCGCGGTCGCCCCTGCGAGAGCGCAGAAGTCAGGCGCCGGGCGCCCTGGTCAGCCCGACGCGGGCATCCCCGCCGTCACCGACAGGCTCTCGCCGTCCGGCGCCACGTCCACCAGCACCACGTCCCCGTCGCGCACCGCGCCGCCGAGCAGCGCCGTCGCCAGCTGGTCGTCGATCGCCCGCTGCATCAGCCGGCGCAGCGGCCGCGCCCCGTACTGCGGGTCGTAGCCGCGCTCGGCCAGCCATCCGCGGGCCGCGGGCGTCACTGCCAGGTCGAGCCGTCGCTCCGAGAGCCTCCTCGACAGCCGGTCGACGTACAGCGACACGATCTCGCCGAGCTCCGTGCGGTCGAGCGCGTCGAAGATCACGATGTCGTCGAGCCGGTTCACGAACTCGGGCTTGAAGGCCTGGCGCACCATCTGCTGGACCGCCTCCTCCTTCTGCGGCCGCGACAGCGCCGGGTCCACGAGGAACTGCGACCCCAGATTGGAGGTGAGGATGAGGATCGTGTTGCGGAAGTCGACCGTCCGCCCCTGGCCGTCGGTGAGGCGGCCGTCGTCGAGCACCTGCAGCAGGACGTCGAACACCTCGGGGTGCGCCTTCTCGATCTCGTCGAGGAGCACCACCGAGTACGGGCGGCGGCGGACCGCCTCCGTGAGCTGGCCGCCCTGCTCGTAGCCGATGTAGCCGGGAGGGGCGCCGACCAGCCGCGAGACGGCGAACTTCTCGCCGTACTCCGACATGTCGATGCGGACCATCGCCTTCTCGTCGTCGAAGAGGTGGTCGGCGAGCGCCTTCGCCAGCTCGGTCTTGCCGACGCCGGTCGGCCCGAGGAAGAGGAAGGAGCCGGTCGGCCGGTCGGGGTCGGAGATGCCCGCGCGGGTGCGGCGCACCGCGTCCGCGACGGCCGACACCGCCTCGTCCTGGCCGATCAGCCGGCGGTGCAGCTCGGTCTCGAGGTGCAGCAGCTTCTCGGTCTCGCCCTGCAGGAGGCGCCCGACGGGGATGCCGGTCCAGGCGGCGATCACCGCGGCGATGTCGTCGGCCGTCACCTGCTCGTTGACCATGCGGCCCTCGGCCGGCTCCTCCTCCGCCTCGGCGGCCGCGAGCTCGCGCTCGATCACGGGGATGTCGCCGTAGAGCAGCTTCGACGCGCGCTCGAGCTTCCCCTCGCGCTGCGCCCGCTCGGCGGCGATCCGCAGGGCGTCGAGGCGGTTCTTGAGCTCGCCGACGCGGTTGAGGGAGGCGCGCTCGCGCTCCCAGCGCTCCTGCAGCTCCTCGAGCTGGGTGCCGCGGCGGGCCAGGTCCTCGCGCAGCTTCTCCAGACGCGCCTTCGAGGCCTCGTCCTTCTCCTTCTTCAGCGCCAGCTCCTCGAGCCTCAGCCGGTCGACCGAGCGTCGCAGCTCGTCGATCTCGACCGGGGCGGAGTCGATCTCCATGCGCAGCCGTGACGCGGCCTCGTCGATCAGGTCGATCGCCTTGTCCGGCAGCTGACGGGAGGTGATGTAGCGGTTCGAGAGCGATGCGGCGGCGACCAGGGCGGAGTCGGCGATCGCCACCTTGTGGTGCGCCTCGTAGCGCTCCTTCAGCCCGCGGAGGATCGCCACGGTGTCCTCGACGGTCGGCTCGCCGACGAAGACCTGCTGGAAGCGGCGCTCGAGAGCGGCGTCCTTCTCGATGTACTGGCGGTACTCGTCGAGCGTCGTCGCGCCGATCATCCGCAGCTCGCCGCGGGCCAGCATGGGCTTGAGCATGTTCGCGGCCGCCACCGACCCCTCCCCGCCGCCCGCGCCCATCAGCGTGTGCAGCTCGTCGATGAAGGTGATGATCCGGCCGTCGGACTCCTCGATCTCCTGGAGCACGGCCTTCAGCCGCTCCTCGAACTCGCCGCGGTACTTCGCTCCGGCGATCAGGGCCGAGAGGTCGAGGCTGACGAGCTGCTTGCCCTTGAGGCTCTCGGCGACGTCGCCCGCGACGATCCGCTGGGCGAGCCCCTCGACGACGGCGGTCTTGCCGACGCCGGGCTCTCCGATGAGGACGGGGTTATTCTTGGTGCGGCGCGTGAGCACCTGGCTGACGCGCCGGATCTCGGCGTCCCTCCCGATCACCGGGTCGAGCTTGCCGCTCGCCGCGATGGCGGTAAGGTTGACGCCGTACTGCTCGAGAGCGGACTTCTCGTCCTGCTGGGGCATCCGACCGGCCTGCATGATGGTGGTCTCCTCCGTGGCTCGAAAGTTGAGTTCGACGGACTCAACTTTACTCCCGCGACGGCTCCGGCGGTCAGGCCGTCAGAAGATCGCTGCCGCGGCCCTGGAGCGCCTCGAGCGCGGTCCGCAGGATCGAGCGCAGCCGGAACTCGTCGATCCCGGTCAGCGCCGAGATCTCGGCCTGCGAGAAGCCGCCGGCCGCAGCCAGCAGCAGGAGCTCGCGGTCGGGGCAGTCGAGGGCGAGCAGGCCGCTGCCGAGCGGACGCCGGGCGAGCTCCTGCGCGGAGCCGAGGGTCTCGCAGAGCACCTCGAGCACCCAGAGCACGGGCTCCGTCGAACGGGCGCCCTCGCGGGAGCGGCGCCAGACGGCGGTGAAGACGTCGGTGCAGAGGCGGTCGCGGCCGGCCGGGTCGGCCTGGACCGTGCCGACGCACGCCGAGACGAGGCCGCCGAAGCGGTCGACGAGCTCTCCCAGAGCGGAGGCGTCCCCTGTGGCGGAGCGGGCCAGCAGACGAGCGGCGTCCTGCGTCAGCGGCGGACGCACCCGTCCTCCGGTCGCGTCCTCGCCTCCAGCACTCACAGGCCTCAGCGTGTCACCGACTCCGGGACGGCGGGACCAGTTGCGCGGAAGGGGGGTGACAGGTATGGAGCGGATCCGCTCTCCGACATCAGAGGCGCGGCCAGCGCGCGCGGGCGAAGCAGAAGAGCCCGTAGGCGATGAGGCCGACCGCGACGAAGCCGAGGATGAACACGCCCGCCGGCAGCTCCACGAGCGACTTCAGCGCCTCGTCGAGCCCGCCCGCCTGCTCCGGATCGTGGGTGACGGCGGCGACGATCAGCAGCACGCCGAGCGCGCCGAGGACCACGCCCTTGGCGACGTAGCCGGCGACGCCGAGCACGGTGACGACGGTGCCCGCCGTGCCGCCCGGCTCCGCGACGTTCTCGAGGAACTTCCGGCTCGCTCCGCGGTACACGAAGACGCCGCCGACCGCGAGGACGGCAAGTCCCGCGATCACGAGCAGCACCACTCCGCCCGGCGCCGCGAGGACCTGGGCGCTCGCGCTCTCGGACGACTCGGACGAGCTCGACCCGCCGCCCGTCGCGAACTTCAGCGCCGTCACGCCGAGGGCGCCGTAGACGACGGCCTTGCCCGCCTCCTTCAGCCGGCTGCCCCAGGTCTTCAGGGCGCTCTCGCGCGGGCGGACGAGGAACGCCTCGAGCAGCCCCCAGAGCGCCAGGCCGAAGAGGCCGACCGTGCAGATCCAGAGGATCACCAGACCGCCGGGCTGCGCCGCGAGGGCGCCGAGGGCACCGCTCTGGTCGGCGTCGCCTCCGCCGCCGCGGGCCACGCCGAGCGCGATCACTCCGATCAGGAGGTGGACGAGGCCGTTCGCCGCGAAGCCGCCGCGGGCGAGGGTCCGCACCGCCCGCGAGTCCTGGATGTCGTCGGCGGTGCGCTGGGCGTCGGCGGTGCTCGGAGTGTTCACAGGGTGGACGCTACGCGTTTCCACACCCCCGCGCCCGGCGCTCCGCCGTTCCGAGGTGCTCCCGGAGCCGGTTCTCCACACCTTTCCACAGGGTTGTCCACAGCTGTGGAATCGCTGGAAGGACGAGCGGATCACACGTCGACGGCGCGGACGAGTCCGTCCTGGACGCCGCCGAGCCAGTCGTAGACGCTGCGGATCGCGGCCGCGCCGCCCTCCTTCGGGACGACGTCGTCGGTGTCGTCGATGCCGAGCCGCACGGCCAGAGCGAGCCGCATGTCGGTGAGTGCGCGGAGCCAGGCGATCGCCTGCGGCTCCTCGAGACGCACCGCGACCTCGCCCAGCCCCTCGAAGATCCGGCCGTGGCTCGTCCCGTCGCCGGCGTCGAGGGCCGCCGTGACGGCGCGGGCGTCGTCCATCTTGCGGGCGGCGAGGTCCGGAGCGGTGAAGCGGCGGAACTCGTCGGCCGCCTCGGCGTCGTCCCGGTAGGCGTCGGGCAGGAGGCGGGCGAGCGCCGGATCGGAGCGGGCCTGGTCCGAGGACGCCCCGCGGTCGAGCAGCTCGAGCATCTCGCCGGCCAGATGACGGAGGATCCCGGCCTCCTCGCGGTCGAAGCGGGCGACGGCCGCTCCGGAGGAGTCACGGCGGAACGCGCGCATCAGCGGGGCCCCCGGGTGCCGCGGTCGGGGTGCTCTCTCGTCCCCGCTGCGGCGGGGCTCAGCGGGACGCTCATGCGTCGGCCTTCTGCAGCGTCGCCCACAGGCCGTAGCCGTGCATCGCCTCCACGTGCCGCTCCATCTCCTCGCGGTTGCCGGTCGCGACGACCGCGCGCCCCTCGGTGTGCACCTGCAGCATCAGCCGCTCCGCCTCGGCCCGGCCGAAGCCGAAGTAGCTGCGGAAGACGTACGAGACGTACGACATCAGGTTGACCGGGTCGTCCCAGACCAGCACGATCCACGGGACCTCGGCCGCCGAGCGGGTCGCCAGGCGCTCGTCCGCGCGCTCGATCGTGTCCGCCATCCCTCCAGCGTAGGCGGCGGCGCGGGCGGGCGCCCGAGCGCGCGGGCCGGAGCCGGCGACCGTCGAGCGCGGAGTCGCGTGGACGGGGACCACGAGAGGCCAGGAGTCGTCGCACTCGGCGTCCAGTGCGACAACTCCTGAACAGTCGGCGCGGAGCCGCGCGTGGGCGGAGATCGCGAGATGCCAGGAGTTGTCGCAGTCGAGCGCGAGTGCGACAACTCCTGAACAGTCGGCGCGGAGCCGGCGGCAGAAGCGGCCACGCCGGCAGCAGCGGCCGACCTGGCAGCGGCGCCCGCCCTAGGCCGACAGGCGCGGCAGGACCTCCCGGGCGAAGAAGTCGAGGTGGTCGAGGTCCTGCAGGTCCATGAACTGCAGGTAGACGCGCTCGCAGCCGGCCTCGCGGAGGGCCTCGAGGCGGTCGACCGCCTCGTCGACGCCGCCGGCCACTCCGTGCTCGCGCAGCTCGACCGGCTCGCGGCCGATCGCCGCTGCACGACGCGTGAACTCCGCCTCGTCGCCTCCGCCGACCGCGATCAGCGCGACCGAGTGCACGAGCGACGAGGGCTCGCGCCCGATCGCGCGGCACGCCTCGTCGACGCGCTCGAAGGCGCCCGGGATCGCGTCGAACTCGGGGAAGGGCAGGTTGAACTCGCTCGCGAACCGCGCCGCGAGCGCCGGGGTCCGCTTGGGGCCGCCGCCGCCGACGATCACCGGCAGCGGCAGGCGCGCGGGCTTGGGCAGGGCCGGGGAGTCGGTCAGCGTGTAGTGCTCGCCGGTGAAGGAGTAGCGCTCGCCGATCGGCGTCGACCACAGGCCGGTCACGATCTCGAGCTGCTCCTCGAGCAGGTCGAAGCGGCGCGGAGGGAAGGGGATGCCGTACGCGGCGTGCTCCTGCTCGAACCAGCCGGTGCCGAGGCCGAGCTCGGCGCGGCCCCCGGACATCGCGTCGACCTGGGCGACCTGGATCGCGAGGATCCCCGGCGGCCGGTAGGTGACGGAGGAGACGAGGGTGCCGAGCGCGATCCGCTCGGTCTCGCGGGCGAGGCCGGCGAGCGTCGTCCACGCGTCGGAGGGGCCGACTCCGGGGTCGCCGTCTCCCATCCGGAGGTAGTGGTCGGAGCGGAAGAAGCCGTCGTAGCCGAGGCTCTCGGCGGCCTGCGCGACGGCGAGGAGATCCTCGTAGCTCGCGCCCTGCTGGGGTTCGGTGAAGACTCTGAACTGCACGGGTCCAGCCTCCCGCACCAGGGCCGGATCGTGCCAGCCCGGCTCCCCCGGCCGGGGCCGCCGACGGGCCCCCGTGTACCGTGGACGGTTGCCGCCGACGAGAGGACCCCATGTCCGAGCACCCGTCCTCCCCGGACACCGCCCCCGCCACCGCGGGCACGACCGCCCCTCCGCACCGCCTCGCGCGGTGGGTCTTCTGGCCCGCCGCGGTCCTCACGCTGTCGATCGCGGCCTTCGCGATCCTCGCGCCCGACGCCGCGACCTCCGTGTTCTCGACGCTGCAGACCACCGTCGTCAACACGTTCAGCTGGTACTACGTGCTGATCGCCGCGGTCTTCGTGGCCTTCGCCATCTGGATGGGCGTCAGCCGCTTCGGCGACATCAAGCTCGGCGCCGACGACGACGAGCCCGAGTTCTCGATGCTCGCCTGGATCTCGCTCCTCTTCGCCGCCGGCATGGGCATCGGCCTCGTCTTCTACGGAGTCGCGGAGCCGCTCACCCACTTCGCCACTCCGCGCCCGGGCGTCACCGGCACCGAGACGGAGCTCGCGCAGAGCGCCATCTCGCAGACCTACCTGCACTGGGGCGTCCACGCCTGGTCCATCTACGTGGTGGTCGGCCTCGCCCTCGCCTACGCGATCCACCGCCGCAAGCGGCCGGTGTCGATCCGCTGGGCGCTGGAGCCGCTGCTGGGCCGCCGGGTCCGCGGAGGCTGGGGCAACGCGATCGACGTGGTCGCCCTGGTGGGCACCATGTTCGGAGTCGCCACCTCGCTCGGCCTGGGCGTCACCCAGATCTCCGCGGGCCTGGAGGCGAGCGGCATCGTGGAGTCGTCGCTCACCGTGCAGATCGTGGTCATCGCCGTGGTCACGGGCCTGACCGTCCTCTCGCTGATCTCGGGTGTCGGCAAGGGCATGAAGTGGCTCTCGACCGGCAACCTGCTGCTCGCGGCGGCGCTCCTCGTCTTCGTGCTCGTCGCCGGCCCGACCCAGTTCCTCCTGCGCGAGTTCGTGCAGTCGCTCGGCAACTACCTCCAGAACTTCATCGGCCTGACCTTCACGGTCAGCGCCTACGCCGGCCGCGAGGGCGAGCAGTGGCAGGCCACGTGGACCACGTTCTACTGGGGCTGGTGGATGTCGTGGGCGCCGTTCGTCGGCATCTTCATCGCGCGCGTCTCCAAGGGCCGGACGGTCCGCGAGTTCGTCGGCGGCGTGCTGCTCGTGCCGACGATCATGACCTTCCTCTGGTTCAGCGTCCTCGGCGGCACCGCCATCTACCGCGAGCTCTACGGCGACGGCGGCCTCGTCGGCGCCGACGGCTCGGTGGACACCAACCTGGCGCTCTTCTCGATGCTGCAGGGACTGCCCGCCGGATCGGTGCTGACGATCGGCGCCATCCTCCTGATCGGCGTCTTCTTCGTCACCTCCGCCGACTCCGGCGCGCTCGTGATGTCGATGATCGCGACCGGCGGCGAACCGGAGCCGCGCAACCGCATCCGCGTGTTCTTCGCCGTCGCCACCGCGCTGCTCGCGCTGTCGCTCCTGATCGCCGGCGGCCTCGACGCCCTGCAGACCGCGGCGATCCTCTCGGCCCTGCCCTTCAGCGTCGTGATGATCCTGATGTGCGTCGCGACGGTGATCGCCTTCCGCCGCGAGATCCGCGCCTACGACAGGGCCCGCCGCAAGGCGTTCGTCGGCGACATCGGCACGTTCTACGGCCTCGAGGTCGAGGACCCGGCGGAGCGCGAGCCCGCCCACCCGATCAAGCGCCTCGCGCAACGCCTGAAGCCGGGCTCGAAGGAGTAGTCCGCTCGGAGGAGCAGCCTGTTCGGAGGAAGCCGGGCGCCGCTCGGGCGCCCGGCCCGCCGATCAGCTGGGCGACGGGATGAAGGGGTGCTCCGGCGGGTCCTGGTCGTCGTCGAGGCGGGCGTCGGCGCCCTGGTCGAGCGCCTCGTCGATCGCCTCGGGGTCGTCGATCTCGGCCGGGTCCTCCGGCGGGACCGGCAGGGAGTCGCCGTCGGGGCGGGTGGTGTCGGTGACGTCCTCGGGGGCGTCGAAGCCGAAGCTGCTCATGGTTCCCTCTCCGCGGTGCGCCGGGAGGCGGCGCCGCTGCGGGCAGCCTAGGTCGCGCCCCCGCGGGCGGTCACGGACTTGACGAGGCGCACGAGGGGCCCCGCCTGGTCGGCCTGCCCCGGAGGAGCATCCGACTCGGCAGTCGTCAGTGCACGTACTCGAGCAGGTCGGCGCCGAGGGTGCGCATGCCCTCCAGCACTGCGAGGCGGTAGTGCAGGGTCGTGTCGTCGAACTGGGTGGCGACGGCGTAGGCGACTCCGGCGCGCGGGCCGCGGAGGACGCCCGCCTCGGCCCGGACGCCGACGTCGGTGCCGGTCGCGTTGACGAGCAGGACACCGTGGTCGGGGTGGCGGTGCGCGAGCGGGTCGAGCCCGAACGAGGCGGCGACCATCGAGAGGTCGGTGCCGAGCGAGAGCCAGCCGATCACCCGCGAGCTCACGGCGGCGTCGACGATCTCGCCGTTCGCGAGGGTGGCGAGCAGCCAGGTCAGCTCGCGGGCGGAGCCGATCGAGAGCTGCGGCGCGTCGTCCGGGCCGCGCTCGTCGCGCACGACGTCGAGCAGGGCGGTACGGGAGAGGCCGAGCGCTTCGGCCCGCTCGCGCACGGCGTCGAGGCCGACGCGGCGCAGCAGGACGTTGGTCGCGAGGTTGTCGCTCGAGGCCCCGACGAGGGCGGCGAGGTCGGCGATCGGCATCGACGGCACCTGGAGGTGCTGCCAGAGCCCGGAACCGGAGACCGCGTCCGCCGCGGTCCGGTCGACCAGGCGCAGGTTCTCCTGCGGCTCGTTCGCCAGCCGGGCGGCGACCTCGATCAGCAGCACGACAGTGCCGAGGGAGGCGGTGGGCATCGAGACGGAGTCGTCGACCGCGAAGAGCGTGCGGCCGGTCGCCAGGTCGACGGCGCGAGCCGAGACGACGACCCCGTCGATCGCGAGACGCCCGAGGGCGTCGAACCCGCGCTGGAAGTTCTCGCGGTCGCCGCCGCCCTTGTGGCGCCCCCGGCGGTTGCGTCGGCTCTCACGGCGGGTCTCGCTGGTGGGGATCACCACGGGTACGGCCCCTCTACGGGTCGGGAGTGCGGTCGTGCGGAGGGGGGACCTGGGTCCTCACGCGCCGGCAGGACGCGCGATCGGCGGACGACCCCGCGGCATCGGTCGGCTCTCGATGCCCGGGGCTCCTCGTCCGTGGTGCGGAGGTGGTCGGCGGCGACTACCAGATGGTGACGCGCTCGCTCGGGGAGAGCCAGAGGGCGTCGCCTTCGGAGACGTCAAAAGTAGCGTAGAACTCGTCGATGTTCCGGACGATCTGGTTGCACCGGAACTCGGCCGGAGCGTGCGGATCGATGGCGAGGAGGCGGATCGTCTCCTCATCGCGCGACTTCTGCTGCCAGGCCTGCGCCCAGGAGAGGAAGAAGCGCTCGGCGCCGGTCAGGCCGTCGACGACGGGCGGCTCCTCGCCGCCCAGCGAGAGCACATACGCCTTCCACGCGATGCCGAGGCCGCCGAGATCGCCGATGTTCTCGCCGATGGTCAGGGCGCCGTTCACGTGGTGCCCGGGCGTGGTCGCGGGAGCGAGCGCGTCGTACTGCGCGATGAGCGCCTTCGTCCGCTCCTCGAACGCGGCCCGGTCCTCCTCGGTCCACCAGTCGGTGAGGCGGCCGTCGCCGTCGAAGCGCGAGCCCTGGTCGTCGAAGCCGTGGCCGATCTCGTGGCCGATGACGGCGCCGATGGCTCCGTAGTTGGCGGCGGGGTCGCGGTCCTCGTCGAAGAAGGGGAACTGGAGGATCGCGGCCGGGAAGACGATCTCGTTGAAGCCGGGGTTGTAGTACGCGTTGATCGTCTGCGGGGTCATGAACCACTCGTCGCGGTCGAGCGGGCGGCCGATCTTGCCGAGCTCGCGGGCGAACTCGAACTCGGCGACGCGGCGCGCGTTGCCGAGCAGGTCGGCCGGGTCGATCGAGAGGGCGGAGTAGTCGCGCCAGCGCACCGGGTAGCCGATCTTGGGCGTGAACTTCGCGAGCTTCTCGAGCGCGCGCTCGCGGGTGGCGGGGCTCATCCACTCCAGGTCGACGATGGAGCGGCGGTACGCCTCGATGAGGTTGGCGACCAGCACGTCCATCGCGGCCTTCGCGGTCTCGGGGAAGTGGCGGGCGACGTAGGTGCGGCCGACCGCCTCACCGAGCGAGCCCTCGACGAGCGAGACGGCGCGCTTCCAGCGCTCCCGCTTCTGCGGGGTGCCGGTGAGGGTGCGGCCGTAGAAGTCGAAGTTGGCGTCGACGAAGCCGCTGGACAGGTAGGCCGCGGCTCCGCGGATCACCTGCCAGGACAGCCAGTCGCGCCAGGCGGGGAGCCGGTCCTCGGTGAGCAGGCCCGCGAGGCCCTGGAGGAAGCTCGGCTGGCGGACGACGACCTCGGCGAGCGCTCCCTCCGGAGCGCCCATCGCGGTGAGCCAGACGCCGAGGTCGACGCCCGCGGCGAGCTCCTCGACCTCGGACCAGGAGCGGAGGTTGTAGGTCGCCTGGCTGTCGCGGCTGCGGACCTTGTCCCAGTGCGCGGCGGCCAGATCGGTCTCGAGGGCGACGATGCGCTCGGCGCGGGCCTCGGCGGCGTCGATGCCGGCCAGCGCCAGCATCCGCGCGACGAACGGCGTGTAGGCCTCGCGGACGGAGGCGAGCTCCTCCTCGCGGTAGTAGCTCTCGTCCGGCAGGCCGAGGCCGCCCTGGTTGACGAAGACGAGGTAGCGCTCGGGGCTGCCCGGGTCGTTGTCGACGAAGAGGCCGAAGAGGCCGGGGACGCCGGTGCGCTCGAAGGCGCCGACCGCGCGGAGCAGGCCGGGGATCGAGTCGACCCGCTGCACGGCGGCGAGGTCGTCGGCGATCGGGGTGGCTGCGAGCTCCTCGGCCCGCTCCTCGTCCATGAAGGAGGCGTAGAGATCGCCGAACAGGCGCTCCTCGGTGCCGTGCTGCGCGGTCTGCGCCTCGACGATGATGTCGCGCACGGCCTTCTCCGCCTCCTCCTGGAGGACGTGGAAGGAGCCGTAGCGCGCCTTGTCGGAGGGGATCTCGGTGCGGTCGATCCAGAGCCCGTTGACGTGCCGGTAGAGGTCGTCCTGCGGGCGCGTCGCGGGGTCGAGTTCGGAGCGGTCGATACCGGAGCGAGGCGTCGTCGAGGTCATGGCGGACAGCCTACGTCGGGGCGCCGACACGGTGGCGCGAGGGGCGGCGGGCCGGGCGCGCCAGGCGCCGGGAGGCCGGACGGGCGCGCCCGCGTCCGGCTCGCGGGAGCGGGGTGCTCCTCGCGAGCCGGACGGGGCCGGCGGGGACGCCGGAGCGTCAGCGCCCGAGCTGCTCCTCGATGTACGCGCGGATCGTCGTGGTCGGCCGCCCGATCAGACGGGAGAGCGAGCCGTCGGTCCCGCCGAGGAGGCCGTCGGCGATGTTCGCGTCGAGGCCGACGACGAAGCCGACTCCGCCCTCGGGGACGCCGGCGCCGGTGAGGACGCGGGCGTGCTCGTCGGAGGAGACGTGGCTGATCGCGGCGTCGCGTCCGGCGACCTCGGCCACGATCGCGGCCAGCTCGTCGAAGCTCCAGGCGGTGTCGCCGGAGAGCTCGTGCACGGTGCCGACGAGGGACGGGTCGGTCAGGGCGACCGCGGCGGCCTCGGCGTAGTCGGTGCGCGCGGCGCTGGCGACGCGGCCCTCGCCGGCGCTCGAGAGGGTGCTGCCGGTGGCGGCGAGCTCGGCGACGGTCTGCTCGTAGTTCTCGTTGTACCAGCCGTTGCGGAGGATCACGGCGGGGACGCCGCTGGCGGCGATCGCCTCCTCCGTGGCCTTGTGATCGGGGGCGAGGATGAGCGGGCTCGTGGTCGCCTTCAGGGCGCTCGTGTAGACCAGGCGCGCGCCGGCGCGGACGGCGGCCTCGATCGCGGCGGTGTGCTGCGCCACGCGCCTGCCGACCTCGGAGCCCGAGACGAGGAGGACGGCCTCGGCGCCGGAGAAGGCGGCGTCGAGCGAGGCGGGGTCGTCGAAGTCGGCGACGGCGGTGCGGACGCCGAGGTCGGCGGCGAGCGCCTCGAGCTTCGCGGCGTCGCGGCCGGTGGCGACGATGTCGGAGGCGGCGGTGCCGCGGGCGAGCAGGTGCTCGACGGCGAGTCGGCCGAGGTGGCCGGTGGCTCCGGTGACGACGAGGGTCATGAGGGGTCCTTCCTGACGGGTGGGGCGGGCGGGGTCCGCCGCCAGGAGGGTGCAACCGGCGCATCCTCCTCCTGCTTCCCGGAATGCAGTACCCACTATTTTGTTAGTACTGTCACCACCCCTGATCCCGAGGAGCCCCATGACCATCGCCGACTCCCCCCTGCTCGTCGGGGACGTCTACTCCGCTGACTGCCCGAGCCGCGAGATCTTCGGGCACGTGACCAGCAAGTGGGGCGTCCTGGTGCTCGCGGCGCTCGCGCCGGGCACGCTGCGCTGGGGCGGACTGCGGCGCAGGATCGGCGGGATCAGCGAGAAGATGCTCGCCCAGACGCTGCGGACCCTGGAGGAGGACGGCTTCGTGCACCGCGAGGCGCGGCCGGTCGTCCCGCCGCACGTCGAGTACCGGCTGACGCCGCTGGGGGCGGAGCTGGCGGAGCGGCTGCTGCCGGTCGTCGAGTGGATCGCGGGGAACGTCGGGTCGGTCCTGGAGGCCCGCTCGGAGGGCCGCCGGGAGGGAAGGTGAGGCTCGCCTTCTTGTGAGAACGTTCATATTCCGTTCAGGGAGGAGCCTCCGCCCGGCGGCATCGGCGCCCCCTCCCCCTGCTTGCCTCGATCGCATCTCCTGCTCGTGATCGAAGGACCTCCATGTCAGACACCGCCCGCCGCCCGCTCCTCCTCCCGATGGCCGGCCACGTGCGCGGCAAGCGCAGCCCCGTCACCTGCGCGCTGAAGTGCGCCAACGCCTGCTCCACCGCGACCTGCAACACCTCGCACAACAGCTACTTCCGCGACATCGTCTCGTCGCAGCTCTCCCGCCGCAGCGCCCTCGGCCTCGGCCTGGCCGGCGCGATCACCGTCGCCGTCGCCTCCGCCGGAGGAGCGCCCACCGCCGAGGCGGCCGTGGCGACCGCGGCCGACGGCTCGCCGCTCGCCTTCACTCCGATCGCTCCGGTGCCGTACACCGTCGACCGGTTCACCGTCCCCGAGGGCTTCGCCTGGCAGCCGATCATCCGCTGGGGCGACCCGCTCTTCGCCGACAGCCCCGCCTTCGACATCGCCGACCAGACGGAGGCCGCCCAGGCCGCGCAGTTCGGCTACAACAACGACTACACCGACATCGTCGAGATCCCGGGCTCGAAGCGCCTCCGCGCCCTGCTCGTCGTGAACCACGAGTACACGAACGAGAGCATCATGTTCCCGGCCGCGCAGCTCGAGGCGGAGCCGGAGCGCGTGCGCGCCGTCGGCCGCGCCGCCCACGGCCTCAGCGTCGTCGAGCTGGTCCGCACCGCGGTCGACCGCCCGTGGGCCTACGTCCGCGGGGGCGAGCGCAACCGCCGCTACCTGATCGACACCCCCTACGAGGTGACCGGCGCCGCCGCCGGCACCGACCTGCTGAAGACGGTCGCCGACCCCGAGGGCCGCACCGTGCTCGGCACGCTCGGCAACTGCTCCGGCGGCACGACGCCGTGGGGCACGATCCTCTCGGGCGAGGAGAACTTCAACGGCTACTTCCGCGCCGTCGGCACGAGCGACGCCGAGAAGCGCTACGGCCTCGCCGACTCCGAGACCTCGCGCCTCTGGGAGCTCGACGACCCCCGCTTCGACGCCCGCACCCCGGGCTACGAGAACGAGCCGAACCGCTTCGGCTGGATCGTGGAGTTCGACCCCTTCGACCCCGACTCCACGCCGAAGAAGCACACGGCTCTCGGCCGGCTGAAGCACGAGGGCGCGAACGTCGTCGTCGCGCCGGACGGCCGGGTGGTCGCGTACCAGGGCGACGACGAGCGCTTCGACTACCTCTACAAGTTCGTCTCCACGGAGGGCTACATCGAGGGCGACCGCGCCCACAACAAGACCCTGCTGGAGGAGGGCGACCTCTACGTCGCGCGCTTCACCGGCGACTCCCCCGTGGCCGAGATCACCGGCACCGGCGCGGTCCCCTCGGACGGCGGGTTCGACGGGATCGGCGAGTGGCTGCCCCTGGTGCTGAACGGCGCCTCGACGATCGCCGGGATGAGCGTCGCCGAGGTGCTCGTGCACACCCGCCAGGCGGCGGACGCAGCGGGCGCGACCAAGATGGACCGCTGCGAGGACGTGCAGCCCAGCCCGGTCAGCGGGCGGATCTACGTGGCCTGCACCAACAACTCCGCCCGCGGCACCGAGGGGAGCAAGGAGGGCGCGACCGAGGTCAACCCGCGGACCGAGAACCGCGACGGCCACATCGTCGAGATCATCGAGGACGGCGGCGACCAGGCCGGCCGCACCTTCACCTGGAATCTGCTGATGCTCTGCGGCGACCAGGCGCAGGGCGACGTCGTCTACTTCTCCGGCTTCCCGGCGGACCAGGTCTCGCCGATCTCGTGCCCGGACAACCTGGCCTTCGACTCGGTCGGGAACCTCTGGATCTCGACCGACGGCGCCCCGAGCGGCATCGGCTACAACGACGGACTCTTCACGGTGGCGCTCGAGGGCGCGACGCGCGGCAGGGTGGAGCAGTTCCTCTCGGTGCCGCGCGACGCCGAGACCTGCGGGCCGATCGTCCACGACCTCGACCAGCACGTGTTCGTGGCGGTGCAGCACCCGGGCGAGGAGGGCACCTTCGAGGCGCCGACCTCGTTCTTCCCGGACTACGGATCGACGGCGGCGGGAGCGGTGGCGGCACCGCGTCCGACCATCGTGCAGATCCTGCCGGCGTCGCAGGTGGTGGCGCCGACTCCGACGCCGACCGCCGGGCCCACCACGGCTCCGACGACCGCGCCCACCGCGGCTCCCACCACGGCACCGACCGCGGCACCGACCGCCGGGCCGACCGCGGCGCCCACCGCGGCTCCGTCCCCGGTGCCCACGGCCGCGCCGACCGGCACGCCGACCCCGCTGCCCGTCGGCGGGTCGGGCGGCGGGCTCGCCTCGACCGGAGTCGAGAGCGTCGGCTTGATCGCGGGCGCCACCGCGCTCCTGGCAGCGGGCGCCACCGCGCTCGGCCTCGGAGCGCGCCGCCGCGCGGCCGCCGAGGACGACCCGGAGGTGTGAGGCGGGCTGTGCGATTCGCAGGGGATCCGCGCGCGAAGGGGCGTTCCGCCGCCTGATGCAGCCCCTGGGCGGCAGATCTCCTGCGAATGGCACAGTGGCACCCGGAGCGGCGCTCCTCGCAGGCCCGCCGAACGTGCGATCTGCAGGGGATCAGCGTCGAGAAGGGCGTTCCGCCGCCCGGCGCGGCTCCTGGGCGGCGGATCCCCTGCGAATGGCACAGTGGCACCCGGCACGGCGCTCCTCGCAGGCCCGCCGAACGTGCGATCTGCAGGGGATCAGCGTCGAGAAGGGCGTTCCGCCGCCTGGCGCAGCTCCTGGGCGGCGGATCCCCTGCGAATGGCACAGTGGCACCCGGAGCGGCGCTCCTCGCAGGCCCGCCGAACGTGCGATCTGCAGGGGATCAGCGTCGAGAAGGGCGTTCCGCCGCGCGGCGCGGCTCCTGGGCGGCGGATCCCCTGCGAATCGCACGGTGGCACCCGGAGCGGCGCGCACGCCTGCCCCCCTCGACTCCTACAGCAGACGCCGCGCCGAGGCCCAGGCGGTGAGCTCGTAGCGGGAGGAGAGCTGCAGCTTGCGGAGGACGGCGGAGACGTGGGACTCGACCGTCTTGACCGAGATGAAGAGCTCGGCGGCCGCCTCCTTGTAGGCGTAGCCGCGGGCGATCAGGCGCATCACCTCGCGCTCGCGGGCCGAGAGGCGGTCGAGCTCGTCCACCGACTCCGCCTGCTCGCCCGTCAGCGCCCCGAAGGCGTCGAGCACGAAGCCGGCCAGGCGCGGCGAGAACACGGCGTCCCCGCCCGCCACCGCGAGCACCGCCCGGCTCACCTCGGCTCCGGAGCTGGCCTTGGTGATGTAGCCGCGGGCGCCGGCGCGGATCACGCCGACCACGTCCTCCGCGGCGTCCGAGACGCTGAGCGCGAGGAACCGCGACGACGAGCCGGCGCTGCGCCGCAGCACCTCCGCTCCTCCTCCGCCCGCGCCGCCGGGCAGGTGCACGTCGAGCAGCACCACCTCGGGCGCGAGCGAGGCGACCAGGCCGACGGCGGAGTCGACGTCGGCCGCCTCCCCGACGACCTCGAGCTCGGGAGCGAGGTCGGCCCGCAGGCCCGAGCGGAAGATGGAGTGGTCGTCGACCAGCAGCACGCGGGTCACCGCTCGACCTCCGCGGGGAGCCGCAGGTGCACCTCGGTGCCGGTGCCGCCGACCCCGGGTCGCACGGTCGCGCTGCCGCCGGCGCGCGCCATCCGGCCGATGATCGACTCGCGGATGCCGAGGCGGTCGCCGGGGACCTCGTCGAGGACGACGCCGGGGCCGCGGTCGCGCACGAAGACGTCGACGCCCTGCACGGAGGACTCGAGGTACACCGAGACGTCGCCGCCCGCGTGCCGGGCCGCGTTCAGCACGGCCTCGCGGGTCGCGGCGAGGAGCGCGGCGGCGCCGGGCACGGAGGCGCCGACGGCCACCACCTCGAGGTGCACGGGGTAGTCGAGCTCGACGGCGGCGGCGATCGCCCGGACCTCGGCGGCCAGGTCGTTGGCGACCGGGACGTCGCGCTCGAACAGCCAGTCGCGCAGCTCCCGCTCCTGGGCGCGGGCGATGCGGGCGACCTCGCTCGAGGCTCCGGCGCGGTTCTGGATGAGCGCGAGGGTCTGCAGCACGGAGTCGTGCAGGTGCGCGGCGATCTCGGCCCGCTGCTCCTGGCGCACGCGCGCGGCCCGCTCGCCCATCAGCTCGGACCAGAGGGTCACCACCCGGGGCGCGGCCAGCACGCCGGCGGCGATCAGCAGCACGCCCACGGCGAGCACCGCGTTCAGGGCGCTCGGGCGGCCCGTGAGCACGGCCGCTCCGGCGAGCACCAGCAGCGCGCAGGAGGCGAGGCGCACCGCGGAGCCGTACCGGGCGGGGCGGACGGCGTCGCCGCGGTCGAGTCCGAGGCTCCAGCCGACGGCGCCTCCCGCGAGCAGGCCGACGGCGACCAGCGCGCGCGTGATGTCGGCGTCGTCGCCGCGATCGACGGTGATCAGCACGGCGAGCGCCGCGACGGCGGCGGCGAGGGTCAGCAGGCCGGCGACGGGAGCGGAGCGGCGGACGGCCGGATCCGCGTCGCGCGAGTCGAGCGGCGCGAGGGGCACCAGCGCCCAGAGCCAGAGGTAGAGGAGCGCGCCGCCGCCGCCGAGCGCGGTCGTGAGGACAGCGAGGAGGCGGGTCCTCCGCACGCTCCAGCCGAGGTGGTCGGCGACCGCGGTGCACACTCCGCCGAGCAGCATCGTCCGCGGGCGCCGCAGCGGGGGGCGGACGGCGGTGCCGGGGACTGTGCTCACCCCTGCATCCAAACAGGTCGGCCGCACGATCGGGGGTGCTCTCGGGGTCGGATCAGGGGTTCCCCCGATGGCCCGGGCCGCGGAGCGCACGGGAGACTCGCAGCATGACAGGACAGAGCACGACCCCGCCGGGCTCCCCGGAGCCGGACGGCGCGGAGGCGGCGAGCACGTCGACGACGCCGATCTCGACGGACCCCGGAGCCGACGGCCCCGACAGCGCCGGCCCCGAGCGCCCCGGCCCGGGAGCCCCCGGCCCCGCCGATCCGCCCCGCGCGCCCGAGAACCGCTTCGTGCTCTGGCTGCGCGGCCTCGACCTGCCCCGCCGTCCCGGCTGGATCGGCGGCGTCTGCGCGGGGATCGCCGACCGGCTGGGCATCGACCCGCTGATCGTGCGCGGCATCGTGCTCGTCGTCGCGGTGCTGGGCGGGCCCGCGCTCCTCCTCTACGCCGCGGCCTGGCTGCTGCTGCCCGACCAGGACGGCGCCCTGCCGGTGGAGCGGCTGCTGCGCGGCTCGCTCGACCGGGTGCACGCCGGGATCGGCGTCCTCGTGCTCGCCTCGATGCTGCCGGTGGCGCAGGGCTTCTGGTCGCTCGGCGGCGCCTACACCGGGGCGATGCCCTGGGCGCCCGCGACCGGGCGGACGCTGTGGTCGCTCGTGGTGCTCGGGCTGATCGTGGCGTTCGTGGTCTGGGTCGTGCGGCGGAGCCGGCGATCGGACGACGCGGCCGCCGCCCCGGCCCAGGCCCCCCCGTCCGCGCACCCCTCCGCGACGCTCCCGTACCCGGCGCCCGCCGCTGCGGGCTACCCCGCACCCGACCCCGGACTGCAGGACGAGCGCCCCTCGTCCCCCGAGGCCGTCGCCGAGTGGCGCGAGCGCCAGGAGGCGTGGCGGGCCGAGCGGGAGGCGTTCCGCGCCCAGCAGAGCGCGTCGGCCCGTGAGACGGCCCGCGCCCGGGCGGAGGAGGCGCGACTCGCCGCCGCCGCCGCCACCGCTGCGCGCCTGGAGCGCCGGCGCCTCCGACGCGCCGCGAACCCCCGGCTGCGGGCGAGCCTCACGCTGCTCGCCCTCGGGGCCGCGGCTCTGACCGGCGCGCTGGTCTCGCTCACCGCCTCCGGACCGACGGCCCTCGTCGTCGGAGCCGCCTCCGCCGCGCTCGTGCTGGCCGTGGTGATCGTTCTCGCCGGCCTCTTCCGGAGGCGCGCGATCGCACTGATCGCCCTCGCGACGGTCGCCCTGGTGACGGCCGCCTGCGCCGCCGTGCTCCCGACCGACCGCGAGCTGCTCCCCGTGCTGGGCTCGTACGGCTTCTCCAGCGCCGCTCCCGGCCGCTTCGCGACCCTCGTGGCGAGCGACCTGCAGGTGACGGTCGCTCCCGGCTCCGAGGACTCCGGCGAGCCGCTGGACCTCTGGATCGGCTACGGGCAGGTGTCCGTCGCCACGACGGAGGGCACGGCGGTCCGCCTGGAGGCGACCACCGAGGACACCGACCTCTGGGTCGTCGACGCCGACGAAGGCGCGATCGACGCGCCCCGCGACGTCCGCACCTCCGGAGGCCGCCAGCTCTGGACGCAGACCTTCGGCGATCCGGACGCCGAGCCGTTCGTCGTCCGCATCGCCCAGGAGGGCGGCTCGATCCGCGTCTACGACTCCACCCCGGACGCCGAGCCCGGCACGCCCGCGGATCCGCGCCGGCGCCGTCCTCTACGGCCTCGTCCTCGCCGCCGCCTCGATCGGCCTGCTCGTCGTCTCGGCCGACCCGGTGCTGCGCGCGCAGGTCGTCGAGCGCGGGATCACGCTCGAGCCCGGCGCCGCGCTCGCGCTGGCCGTCGCCGCGCTCGGCGCCATGGCGCTCCTCCTCGCGCTCGCCCGCCTGCTCGACCGGCGCACCGCTCGCGACGACGGTTGACCCCGGCGCGGGACTCCGGGCGCTCGCAACCCCCTGCACCGCATCCGCCGAGAGGCGCAGACTCGTCCCGGGCGATCGCCCGCCACCCCCTGGAGACGAGACCATGCCCTTCTGCGCCCTCGAGAGCCTCCGCTGATGGAGCTGGGCATCGCCGCGATCGTCGGCGTCTCGGTCCTCGTCGCGGTCGCCGTCTTCTCGCGGCGCCTCGGCGTCGCCGCCCCGATCGTCCTCGTCCTCGCCGGCGTCGGCCTCTCGTACATCCCCGGGGTGCCGGAGGTGGTCGTCCCGCACGAGTGGGTGCTCGACGGCGTGCTGCCGCCGCTGCTGTACGCGGCGGCGCTCAGCGTCCCGTTCATCGACTTCCGCCGGAACCTCACCACCATCACCGGCCTGTCGGTCGTGCTGGTGCTGATCTCGGCGGCCGGCGTCGGCGCGCTCCTCTTCCTCCTCCTCCCCGACCTCGGGCTGGGCCTGGCGATCGCCGTGGGCGCGATCATCAGCCCGCCCGACGCCGTCGCCGCGACCTCGGTCGGCCGGCGGCTGGGCCTCCCGCCGCGGCTGCTCACCCTGCTCGAGGGCGAGGGGCTGATCAACGACGCGACCGCGCTGGTCCTCCTCCGCTCGGCCCTCGCCGCCGCCGCGGGGACGCTCGCGACGCCGTGGGCGGCGATCGGCGACTTCCTCTACGCGGTCGTCGTGGCCGTCGTGGTCGGGTTCGTGGCCAGCGTGGTCACCGTCTTCGTCCGCTCGCGGCTCGAGGACCCGGTGCTCAACACCGTCCTCTCCTTCATCGTCCCGTTCGTCGCGTTCATCCCCGCCGAGGGCCTGGGCGCCTCGGGCGTGCTGGCCGTGGTCGTCGCCGGTCTGCACACCGGGCACGCCTCCTCCCGCGCCTTCACCGCGCAGTCGCGGGTGAACGACCGGATCAACTGGCGGACCGTGCAGTTCCTGCTCGAGAACGGCGTGTTCCTGCTGATCGGGCTCGAGATCCGCTCGCTGATCCACGACGCCGACAGCGCGCGCCTCTCCGTGCCCGGAGCGGTCGGGATCGGCTTGATCGCGGTGGTCGGACTGATCGTCGTGCGCTTCCTCTGGGTCGGCCCGGTCCTCCTCGGCGAGCGCTGGCAGACCCGCCGGGCCGAGCGCCGGGCCCGCGAGCAGAAGGAGCTGCTCGAGTCGCCCGAGGCGCAGGAGCTGCCGAAGGAGGAGCGCGGCCGGGCGAAGCGGCGCTACCTGCTGCGGCGCAGCGACTACCGGCACTTCAGCCGCAACGGCATCGGCTGGCGCGGCGGTCTGGTGCTCGGCTGGTCCGGGATGCGCGGAGTGGTGACCCTCGCGGCCGCGCAGTCGCTGCCCGAGGACATCCCGTACCGCCCGCAGCTCGTGCTGATCGCCTTCACCGTGGCCGTCGCGACCCTGCTGGTCCAGGGCAGCACGCTGCCGCTGCTGATCCGGGCGCTGGGCATCCGCGGGATCGACGTGCCCGAGGACCAGCGCGCGCTCGCGGGCCTGCTCGACGAGATCACCGAGAAGGGCCTCTCGGTGCTCGAGCGCCCGGGCGACGCCGTCGAGGGCGCCGACGCCGTCGCTCCGGACGTCCTGGAGCGGGTGCGCCAGACGTCGTTCCTCCGCTCCGAGGCCGCCTGGGAGCGCTCGCGCGGCACGGAGCGGTCGGTCGCCGACACTCCGCACCGCCTCTACCGGGCGCTGCGGCTCGCCGTGGTCGCCGCCGAGCGGGAGGCGCTGCTGGACGCGCGCTCGCGCCGCGCCTACCCGCAGCGCATCCTGCGCGACGCCCAGTCGCTGCTCGACCTCGAGGAGACGCGGCTGCGGGTTCGGCGGGGCTCCGAGTCCTGAGGGCTCCGGATCGTCACGATCGCTTCACGGAGATGCCCGCGCTGATCCGCGCCCTGTGGAGGAGCGCCGAGCTCCTCGAGTGCGCCATCCGGATCGACCCCTCGGACCACGGCCGTCCGGCCTCCCCGGCAATAGCCCGCCGATGCGTCACCCCCCGTTAAGCCCGCGTGCCCCGCTTCCTCTGGCGCTGCTATCGCCCCGCCCGTAACCTGCGGATCGCCTGAGAATCGGATCCCCCGACCCGTCCGGGCCTCCGGAAGGCCCGGACGGGTCGGGGGATCCGATTCTCAGGCGATCCGCAGGTTACGGGCGGGGCGATAGC
>NZ_PSWL01000022.1:0-64795 GCF_002932755.1 Rathayibacter sp. AY1B6 | reverse complement strand
CTCCTGCGGGGCGGGCGGGGCGGCGCCCGCGGGCTCCCGGCGACGCCGCCCCGCCCGCCCCGCAGGAGGCCCGCATGCCGGTGTTCCGGCTCCTCGAACCGCTCCACGCCGCCGGCGTCGCGCTCGCCGACCTCGCGAGCGATCGGCTCCGCCTCCACGGCGACGGCTCCGACGTCCGCATCACCGCCGTGACCGTCGCGCACACCGAGGCCGGCCCCGGCGCCCTCTTCGCCGCGCTCCCCGGCAGGAGGAGCCACGGGGCCCGATTCGCTGCCGCCGCGGCGGCAGCGGGCGCGGTCGCCGTGCTCACCGACGCGGGCGGGCTCGACGAGGCCCGCGCCTCCGGACTGCCCGTCCTGCTCAGCGACGACCCCCGCACCGCCCTCGGCCCGGTGGCCGCGCAGGTGTACGGCACGAGGAGCGGACCGGTGCTCCTCGGCGTGACGGGCACCAACGGCAAGACCAGCACCGTGCACCTCCTCGACGCGGTGCTCCGGCAGCTGGGCGTCGTCTCGGGGCTGAGCTCCACCGCCGAGCGCCGCAGCGCCGACCACGTGGTCGCCAGCCGCCTCACCACGCCCGAGGCCTCCGAGCTGCACGCGCTCCTCGCCCGGATGGCGGAGGACGGCGTCGAGGCGGCGGCGATCGAGGTCAGCGCTCAGGCGCTCGTGCGCTCGCGGGTGGAGGGGATCGTGCTCGACGTCGCCGGCTTCACCGACCTCAGCCACGACCACCTCGACGACTTCGGCGACCTGGACGAGTACCTCCGCGCCAAGCAGCGCCTCTTCACGCCCGAGCGGAGCCGCCGCGGCGTGGTGGTCGTCGACACCGAGGCGGGGCGCCGGGTCGCCCGCGAGGCCTCGGTCCCGGTTGTCACGCTCTCAGCCGGGGACGGAGCCGACTGGCGGATCGACGTGCTCGAGACCGCGGTGGACCGCACCCGCTTCCGGCTCACCGCCCGCGACGGCTGGTCGACGACCACCTCCGTCCAGCTCCTCGGACGCCACATGGCCTCGAACGCCGCCCTCGCGCTGGTGATGCTGATCGAGTCGGGGCACTCGCGCGACCTCGTCGCCGCGGCGGTCGGCTCCGGGATCGACGTCACCGTGCCCGGGCGGACGCTGCTCATGTCCGGGGCCGACGGGCCGCGGGTGTTCCTCGACTTCTCGCACACCCCCGACTCGGTCGCGCGCACCGTCGACGCTCTCCGCGAGGTGACGCCCGGCCGCGTGCTCGTCCTCCTCGGCGCCGACGGCGACCGCGACCCGAGCAAGCGCGCGCCGATGGGCCGGGCCGCTGCCGAGCGCGCCGACCTGGTGATCGTCACCGACCACCACCCGCGCTTCGAGGACCCGGCGCGCATCCGCCGCGCCCTGGTCGACGGCGCCCGCCGCGTCGAGCGCTGCGAGGTGCTCGAGATCGCGGAGCCGGCCGACGCCGTCCGCGCCGCTCTGCGCCGGGCCGGCCCGTCCGACTCCGTCCTCTGGGTCGGCCCCGGCGACACCGACTACCGCGTGGTCGGCGCCGACGACCTCCCCTACTCCCCCCGCGCCGACACGGCCCGCGCGCTGGCCGAAGCCGGCTGGAGCGTCGACCTGCTTGACTGACCGGGTGTTCTCGACCCTCCCGGTGCGACGCGTGCAGGCCCGCCCCGAGCATCCCGCCGACCTCGCACGCTGGCCCGCGACGCTCGCGCCGGTGCGGCAGGTGCTGGCCGAGGGCTGGGACCTCGGCCCGGTGACAGTGATCACCGGCGAGAACGGCTCGGGCAAGTCGACGCTGCTCGAGGCGGTCGCCCTCGCCTACGGGCTGAACGCGGAGGGCGGATCCACGGGCGCGATGCACTCCTCCCGCGTCTCGGAGTCGGACCTGGCCGAGCACCTCCAGCTGGTCCGCGGGGCCGGCGCGTCCAAGCGCGGCTTCTTCCTCCGAGCCGAGACGATGCACGGCTTCTTCAGCTACCTGGAGGAGGTGGGGATCGACGGCGGGTACCACGAGCGGAGCCACGGCGAGTCGTTCCTCGACATCGTGGCGAACCGCTCCCGGATCAGCGGGCTGTGGCTCCTCGACGAGCCGGAGTCCGCCCTCTCGGTGTCGGGCTGCCTCGCCCTGATCGGGCAGCTGCGCGACCTGGTCGCCGACGGCTCCCAGGTCGTCCTCTCCACGCACTCGCCGATCCTTGCCGCCCTCCCCGGAGCCGACCTCTACGAGCTCGACGAGACGGGCCTGCGCCCCTGCCGCTACGACGACCTCGACCTGGTGCGGACCTGGCGCGGCTTCCTCGACCAGCCTGCCCGCTTCCTGCGGCGGCTGGAGTAGGCCGGCGCTCCGTCGCTGGGGAATGAGCCGGTCCTGGCCACAGTGGAGTGAGAACGTCGGTGCTGCGGCCTGTTCCCGCGCATCCGGAGCCGCCCGGACGGATCCGTCCTCCGTCGTGAACACGGTCACGCCGCGGAAGCCGCTCGGACAGCGGGCGAGGGGCAGTTTCAAGGGGCCTCTCGGCCGATCCGGTTCACAACGGAGGAAGGATGTCGGCGGAGCAGCCTGTTCTCGCGGATCCGAAGCCGCCCAGACGATTCCTTCCTACGTTGTGGACAGAACCGGACCTGGTGCTGCGCCGGGCTTCGCCGAAGCCCTCCGATAGTCGGCCGCTTCGGGGAGCCTTCCGCGACCGACCCTGTTCACAACTCAGGAGGAACGTCGATCCGGCGACCCGTTCTCGCGGATCCGGAGCCACCCGGACGAATCCTTCCTGAGTTGTGGACACGATCCTGCCGGGGGCGCCCGCTCGGACCGCAGGCGAGGGGCTGTTCCGAGGGGCGCCTCGGTCGATGCGGTTCATAACGGAGGAAGGATGTCGTCCGAGCAGCCTGTTCTCGCGGATCCGGAGCCGGTCGGACGAATCCTTCCTACGTTGTGGACAGAACCGGACCCGGTACGTCGCCGAAGGGACGACCGTCGGCGGGCCGCCCCGTACTCGCGGATCCCGAGCCGCCCGGACGGATGCCGTCCTCCGGCACGAGCACGGTCAGACCGCGGAGGCCGCCGTCGGCCGCGCGGCCCGGGGCGCCCAGCCCACTGCGATCGCGGCGCCGGCGAGCGCGAGCTGTCCGAGCGGCGGCAGGACCGCCGAGACCAGGGAGCCGTCGCCGCCGGAGGTGACGAAGGTGTCGGCGACCGACATCCCGAAGCCGAACCCGGCGAAGAAGCGGAAGACGACGGCACCGGCGACCAGGGCGAGCATGAGCACCGCGATCCGCCGCGGCGTGAGCGGCGACCTCCGGCCGACCAGGGCGCCGACCGTCACGACGATCGCGGCGGCCGTCCAGAACGCGGCCCACCCGGTGGCCCAGATCGCGTGGGAGCCGAGTTCGAAGCCGTCGCGCTCGGCCATGGTCGCGTAGATCTCCGTCAGTGCCACGCCCGGGACCTTCGCCTGCGGATTCCAGACCAGCAGGTCGACGGCGCCCACCACCGCGACGCCCGCCACGAGTGCGAGGCCGGCGAGGGCGACGGGGAGGCGCTGGGCGCGGGTCGCGGTCCGCGGCGCGAGGGCGATGGTCCGCGAGCCGCCGAGGACGATCACGCCGCAGACGAGGCCGGCGAGCGAGACGGGCAGGCCGACGAGGGCGAGGGGTCCGGGGAGGAGGAGGCCGGCCGCGGTGAGCACCGGGCCGACGACGGCGGCGACCAGGGAGATCCGCGCGAGCAGCGTGCGAGCAGAGGCGGCGGCGCCCAGAAGGAGGAGCGCGCCGAGGACCGCGACCGCGACGGCGGCGACGAGCACCGCGGTCTGCACGGCTCCGACGGCGGCCAGGGCGGAGGCGGAGGCGGCACCCGGCTCGGGGACGATCCCGCCGCCGGTCAGCGCGATGCCGCTGAGCATCAGGGCGGCCGCGGCGAAGAGCGCGAGTCCGCGGCGGGCGAGGCGGCGCGGGAGGGTGCCCCGTGCTTCGCCGGTGTGCGCGGGCAGGTCGCGGTCGACGCTCACGAGCAGGGCGAGCGCTCCGAGGACGACGCCGCGACGGGGCAGGCCCAGCTCGGCGGCCCCGGCCAGGTCGGCACGCCACTCCTCGAGATAGCGCTCCCGGGCGAGCGGGGGCAGGAGCAGCGACAGGAGCCGCAGGAGGGCGCTCATGCGGTCGCCCCCGCCGCTCGCGGCGCCGTCCGCGCGGTCGATCGGATCCGCTCGACCGCGGCCCGGGCTGCCGGGGCGCCCTCCGCGGTCAGCTCGTAGAGCCGGCGACGCGGGCCGCTCCGCTCGCTCGCCGCCTCCCACTCCGAGACCACCCAGCCCGCTCCCTCGAGCCGCTCCAGGATCGGGTAGACGCTGCCCGCCGGTCGCCCAGTGGCCTTGATCACGACCATGCCCCAGGTGGGGCCGTCGGAGTCGAGGAGGGTCCGGAGGACGTCGGCGGTGGCCGGGGTGAGGCGAGGGAGTGGCTGCACGGGAGCGACGCTACCTATATAGAGATAGCGGGGTCAACACAGGCGGGACGACATCTCTAGGTAATAGCGCTCTCTGGATTCTCAGCTGCCTGTCAGCCTCTGACATACTCCGCAGATGACCGAGTTCAACCCCGCCGTATTCTCCGGCTCCGCCCCCTCCGCTCCGAAGAAGACCGGCAACGGGCTGGGCCTCGCCTCCCTCATCATCGGAATCCTCGCGCTCATCGGCGCCCTCATCCCGATCGTCAACTACGCCTCGGGCTTCCTCGCCTTCATCGGACTCGTCCTCGGCATCATCGGCCTCTTCCTCAAGGGCCGCTCTCGCGGCACAGCCATCGCCGGCACCGTCCTCAACGTGATCGCGCTGGTCCTCTCGATCATCCTCGCCGTCGTCTACACGGCCGGATTCGCGAGCGGCGTCTCGAACGCGATCGCCACCGCGCAGGCCGAGAGCTCCGAGGCCGCCGTCGTGCCGCGCACTCTCGTCTATGAGGTCACCGGCGCGGCTACCGCGGCCTCCATCACTTGGTCGACCTACGACGGAGGAACCTCCGGCTCCGAGCAGGCCACTGGCCAGGCGCTCCCCTTCACGAAGGAGCTGCAGGTCCAGACCGGAGGCGACTTCACCTTCCAGAGCTTCACACTGACCGCCTCGAACGGCATCGACGACGAAGGCGAGATCAGCTGCCGGATCACCCTCGACGGCGAAGTCATCGCCGAGCAGACCAGCACCGGGGCCTTCGCGTCGGCGCTCTGCTCGGCGACCCCGGAGTAGCCGCCGTGCGTGAAGCCCTTTTCCCTGCACTCCTAGTGCGGCAACGCTCCTCCTGACTGCCTGCACGGCTTCCGCGCCCGCAGGAGCTCCGGCCGAGTCGACGACCCCTGCACCTGCGGCGCCCGCGACACCTGCGTTCGTCGAGCTCGACACCGCACAAGCGGCGTCCCGTTGTCTCGATCTCGTCTGCCCCAACGACATCGCGATCAAGCACCTGAGCGACACCTTCTCCTCCGGCGAGGACGAGCTTCTGAACGGTGGCGACCCGGACCCTTCCGGCGTGCACGCCGCGGCATCCGCTCGGCTCGATCTGACAAGACGGACACTCACGCTCCGGGACGACTCGTCCTACCACTGGCCGAGCGATGTCTCCGAGCAGATCGCGACGATCCGCGGCTCCTACCTCGCCGAGATGTCCACTCTCAACACGATGGCCGACTCGGCCGATTTCAGTCACGCCTATCACTCGACGTTCCCTGAGGCCACGACTGAACAGCAGAGCGCCGGACAAGAGGTCCGCTCTGCGCTGGGCATCGATCCGGACACGGTCGCCAGCTGTGTCGGGCACGAGAACGGGATCGACACTCTGACGTCCGAGAAGGAGCAGCGGGATGCTGGAGCGTAGCGCCTGATCGAGAGGCGGCGATCGGTGGGCCCGTGTTCCCGGGGACGGTCGAAAAGGGGACCGAAGGCTCCGACGGCGACCAGGCGACGTGTTCGCAAGCGGGAGCCCTCGCGCTGACCGTGCGGCGCCGGCCCTCGCGCCGCTAGCCGGAGCCCGCACGCAGAACGTCGGCTGCGAGCAGCCGCCCTCCGCCCTCGGGGGACGGCGGGCACTCTCAGCCGACGTTCTGCGCGCGATCGCGGGGACTACTTGCGGAACATCCGCGCCGTGGTCTCGAAAAGGCCCTTCACGGGGCGCTGCTGCTCGCCCTGCTGGGCGCCGAGGACGATGATGACCGCGGTCAGCACGGGGATCGCCCACTGGGTGACCTTCTGCACGCGGAGGGCCGTGGTCAGCTCCTGCGAGTTCTGCTCCGACGCCTCGGTCACGCCGGGGGCGCCCTCGTCGGCGTGCTTGGCCTGCGTCGCTCCGGCGACCGCGGCGATCACCGAGGCGGCGCCGGCGAGGCCGGTCACGACGGTCTTGACGACCGTGTTCGTGCGGCTCTCCTGCTGGTTGGCCAGGCGGGTCTTGTTGGCGAGGACGAGGCCGATGCCGCCGACGCCGTGGGCGGCGATCGCGGCGAGCTGCACGGGGGTCCAGCGGGCCCAGCCGTTGGAGGAGAGGCGGAGGCGCTCCGCCGGGTCGGACGAGGTGGACGCGGCGCCGTTCAGGCCGACGGCGCCCATGAGCGAGCCGCCGAACCAGGCGGCGGCTCCGAGGTCGTGGAGACTGCGGACGAGAGTGTTGCGGGAGGGCATGTGGGCCTCTTCTCTGCCGGCGGCGGACGCCGGCGGTGGGCGGCTGGTGCGGACTCCTCCGACGCTACGCGCGCCCCGGAACCGCGCACGGGGCTTGACCTCTCCCCCTCCGACACGCTCCGCTGGAGGTCACCGACCGACCCGAGGAGCCCCGCGATGCCCACCGACGACGAGAAGCGGACGACCCGCGACGAGTTCCACGACGCCGTGAACATGACGGCGAAGGAGCTCGAGGACTGGCTCGGCACCGACGAGTCGAAGGAGGTCGGCCAGAAGCCGGAGGGCGGCGGCGAGTCCGTCGGCCACGAGAGCGGCCGGCGTATCGTCGAGCTGCTCGGCACGAAGCAGGCCGACCTGAGCGACGACGACTACGCCCACATGACGAAGGTCGTCGGCTACGTGCACCGGCACGCGAAGCAGCGTCCCTCGGGCGACGTCACCGAGACGAAGTGGCGCTACTCCCTGATGAACTGGGGCAACGACCCGCTGAAGTGACGGATCCGCCGACGTGACTGTCCGGCCGCGTCAGGCCGTCGCGGCGCTCCCGTCGACCTCGCCGATGACGCCGTCCGTCACCGTCACGATCGCGCAGTTCGGGTAGCCCCGCTGCGGCCGGTGCGCAGGGTCGAGCGCGCGGAGGATGCTCCCCAGCACCGCCCCGTGCGTCACGACCAGCACGTCGCCGTGCTCCGCCGCCGGCACGAACCGCGCGATCGCGGCCTCCACCCGGGCGCGTACGGTGGGACCGCTGTCGGCCCGGCCCGAGGGGTCGTGCCGGTGGATGGCGTCGAGCACCGAGTCGAGCCCGGCGTCGGTCATCCGCGGCCAGTCGGCGGAGGAGGGCACGTAGGAGTAGCCGTGGTCGGCGAACACCGGCTCCCAGAGCGAGGCGTTGGGCTGCCCCTCGAAGGCGCCGAAGTGCCACTCGCGGAGCTCGACCATCGGCTCGGCCTCCAGCGACGGGTGCCCGGCGAGCGCCGCCGCCGCCGTGGTGCGGGTGCGGGTGAGGTCGCTCGTGAACGCCGCGACGAGCGGCACGCCGCGCATCCGCTCGCCGAGGGCCGCCGCCTGGCGCTCGCCGCGCTCGGTCAGCGGCGAGTCGCACCAGCCCTGCAGCTGGCCGGCGACGTTGAAGAGGGTCTCGGCGTGGCGGACGAGGTGGATCGTGCCGCTCACGGGCGCGCGCTCGCGGGCGTCGTCGGACGGGCAGGGGTCGTGCGGTGCATGCGGTTCTCCGGGGTCAGCGCGCTACTCCGGAGCGGCGCGCGCGATGTGGAGGGCCAGGAAGGCGACCTCCTCGTTGGGCAGGGCGGCCTGGTACTCGGCCGCCACGAAGGAGCGGACCCGCTCGGCGGACGCGACCGCGCGCGGGTAGCGGGCGCTGAGGCTGGTGAAGAGGAAGTCGTCCTCGCTCTCGAGCAGGCCGCCCGAGAAGAAGCGCTCGGCGAAGTACTGCAGGTGCGCCACGAAGCGGGCGGAGCGGAGGTCGTCGCGGTCGAGCGCGGCTCCGCTGGAGTGCTGGATGATCGCGGTCACCGAGCGGATGAGCTGCACGATCCGGAGCGAGTCGATCCCGACCTTGCCGAGCTCCGCGTTGGCGAGGTGGAACGCGACGTTCGCGGCCTCGTCGGCGGGCAGCTCCACGCCGAGGCGCTCGCGCATCCGGTCGACCGCCCGCTCCCCCACCGCGTACTGCACGGGGTAGACCGTCCGCATCTCCCAGGCCAGCCGGTTGGCGACCGAGAGCCCGCGCCGCTGCCGCTCCACCGCGAAGTGCAGGTGGTCGGTCAGCGCGAGGTAGACGTGCGGATCCAGCCGCAGCCCCTGCTCCTCCGCGTCGGCGACGACCGCGCGGGTGAGCTCGACGAACTCCGGCGGGATCTGCGCCAGGAGCTCGACTAGGTTGCGCTGATCGGAGTCGTCCAGGGCCACGAACACCTGGTCGACGCTCGAGGGCTCGATCGCCTCGCCGGCCTTCGCTCCGAAGCCGATCCCCCGTCCCAGGAGCACGCGCTCGACGCCGCGCTCGTCGACGACGAGGACGACGCTCGAGTTGAGCACCTTCTTGATGGTCTGCATGCGTGTCTCCGTCGACGGCCGCGTCAGGGCTGGGGTGGGGGTGGCGGGGCCTCTGCCCGGAGAGCCGGACGGCGCCTCCGGCCAGAGGAGGATCATCCCAGATCCGCGCCGTTCGAGGCGATGACCTTCTGGTACCAGAAGAAGGAGTCCTTCCGGTAGCGCTCGGTGCTGCCGTGGCCGAGGTCGTCCATGTCGACGTAGACGAACCCGTAGCGCTTCGAGATCTGCGAACTGGAGGCGCTGATCAGGTCGATCGGCGCCCAGCTGACGTAGCCGAGCAGCTCCACGCCCTCGTCCACAGCCTGGATCATCTGCTCGAAGTGCGCGCGGAAGTAGTCGATCCGGTACGGGTCGTGGATGCGGCCGTCCTCGGTGAGCTCGTCGCGCATCCCGAGCCCGTTCTCGACGATGAACAGCGGCTTGCCGTAGCGGTCGTAGAGGTCGATCAGCGAGATCCGCAGGCCGACGGGGTCGATCTGCCAGCCCCACTCGCTCGACTCCAGGAACGGGTTCTTGACGCCGAGGACCGTGTTGCCGGGGGTGCGCTCGGCGTCGGGGCGGACCGACTCCGTCATCGACATGTAGTAGCTGAACGAGATGAAATCGACCGGGTGCTCACGCAGCAGCTCGACGTCGCCCGCCTCGAACGGGATCGCGACCCCGCGGCTCTCGAGCGCCCGCAGTGCCAGGCGCGGGTAGGCGCCGCCGGCCTGCACGTCGGTACAGAGGTAGAGCATCCGCTCCTTCGCCTGGGTGGCCGCGACGTCGTCGGGGTGGCAGGTGTTGGGGTAAGTGGTCAGCATCGTGAGCATGCAGCCCATCCGCGACTCCGGCCACAGCTCCTTCAGGATCTTCGTGACCGAGGCGGAGGCGACGAACTGGTGGTGCAGCGCCGTGTAGCAGGCCTGCTCCACACTGCCCTCGACGGTCTCCTCGATGATCCCGCCCGAGGTGAACGGGTGGCGGATGATGCCGTCGATCTCGTTGAAGGTCAGCCACATGTCGACGAGGTGGCCGAAGCGCTCGAAGCAGGTGCGGGCGAAACGCTCGAACAGCCCGATCGTGCGGCGGTCGACCCAGCCGTTGTGCTTCAGCGCGAGCGCGAGGGGCGGGTCGTAGTGCGCGAGCGTGACCAGCGGCTCGATCCCGAGGCGCCGCATCTCGGTGAAGAGGGCGAGGTAGTAGGCGATGCCCTCCTCCAGCGGCTCCGCCTCCTCCCCCGTCGGGTAGAGGCGGGTCCAGGCGATCGAGACGCGGAGGGTGGTGAAGCCCATCTCGGCGAAGAGCGCGAGGTCGCCGGGGTAGCGGTGGTAGAAGTCGATGCCGCGGCGCTTGGGGTAGTACTCGGTGTCGTCGTCGGCTATCGCCGCCGTGATGCTCTCCACCGTGTTCTGGTGGTGGATCGCGTACTCCTTCGGGTCCGCCTTCGGCTTGTAGGAGGCGACGTCGCTGACCGCCGGGCCGCGCCCGCCCTCGCGCCACGCGCCCTCGACCTGGTTGGCGGCGAGTGCGCCGCCCCATCGGAATCCGTCAGGAAGCGCCATCGGCGAGCTCCTTCTCTCTCTGCGTCACGGTCATGATCCGGTCGCCGGCGGTGATCCGCTCGGCGGCCTCGACGAGCACGGTGTACTCGGCGGAGTTGGTCACGAGCACCGGGGTCGTGGTGTCGTAGCCGGCCGCGGTGATCGCGGCCAGGTCGGCGGTGAGGAGCAGCTGTCCGGCTTCGACCCGGTCGCCGACCGCGACGTGCGCCTCGAACGGAGCGCCGTCGAGCTGCACGGTGTCGATGCCGACGTGGATGAGCACCTCGACGCCGTCCGCGCGGCGGAGGCCGACCGCGTGGCGCGAGGAGAGCAGCGCGATGACCTCGCCCGCGAACGGCGCCCGGACGGCTCCGTCGGTGGGGCGGATCGCCAGCCCCTCGCCGAGCACGCCGGCCGAGAACACGGGGTCCGGCACCTCCGAGAGAGGGATGACGGAGCCGGTGAGCGGCGCCTGCAGCGCGAGCGGGCTCCCGGCGTCGGCCGCCACGTCGCCGAGCGCCTGGACGCTGGCGGAGGCGTCGTCACGCCAGATGACGAAGGAGACGACGAACGAGACGGCGACCGAGATCAGCAGGCCGATCACGGCGTTGAGAAGGTTCCAGGGGTTCAGCCCGTCGATGAACATCGAGATGCTCGCGACGCCCGGGCTGACCAGCGCGAACGCGGCGACCTGCGTGGCGCCGATGTAGGCGCCTCCGACGACGCTGCCCGTGATGACGGAGACCAGGGCGCGCTTGTTCTGCAGCGTGACGCCGTAGAGCGCCGGCTCGGTGATCCCGAAGAGGGCCGAGAGGCCGCCCGAGAAGGCGGTGGCGCGGAGGGTCGCGCTCTTGGTGCGCAGGGCGATCGCGAGGCTGGAGCCCGCCTCCGCCGCGTTGTGGGCGAGCGAGGAGGCGAGGTAGAAGGTGTCCTTGCCCGCGCTGGCCATCGTCGCGATGGTCGGCGGGATGAACGCCTTGTGCATGCCCACCGAGATGATCAGCGGGAGCACGCCGGCCAGCAGCGCGACGGCCACCCAGCCAAGAGCGCCGTAGAGGCCGATCATCGCGCCGGTGAGCATGGAGCCGAGCCAGTAGCCGAGGGGGCCGAGCAGGAAGATCGTGGCCGGAGCGACGATCACCAGGCACATCAGCGGGACGTAGAAGGTGCGGATCGGGCCCCACGAGTGCTTCGTGAAGAAGCGCTCGACGACCGAGAGCAGCAGCACGGCCAGGATCGCCGGGAACACCTGCGCGTTGTAGGCGATGACCGGCACCGGGACACCGAAGAGCGCGACTCCGCCCTCCTGGTTGAGCAGCGTCGTGAACGCCGGGAAGACCAGGACGCCGACGAGCCCGAGCGCCAGGGGCCGGTTCACGTCGAGCTTCTTCGCGCTCGTGTACGCGACGAGCAGCGGCAGGAAGCCGAACACCGCGTCCGGGATGGCGGACAGCAGCTTGAAGTTGTCGCTCGCGGGGTCGAGCCAGCCCAGCGCCGAGGCGAGGACGAGGAACGACTTGAAGATGCCGGCGCCCGCGATGGCCGGGATGATCGGCGTGAAGACGCTGACCACGAAGTCCATGATCGTGGCGCCGAGGCGCTTGAGGGACCGCGGCTGCTTCGCCTGCACCGTGGAGGCGGTGGTGCCGCCGCGCAGCTTCTCGACCGCCGCGTACATCTCGCTCACGCCGCTGCCGACGATGACCTGCGTCTGCGGGCCGGTCACGACCCCGATCACGCCGGGCACCGCCTTCAGCGCCTCGACATCGGCCTTCGCGTCGTCCGCCAGCGCGAACCGCAGTCGGGTCGAGCAGTGCTGCAGCTTCGCGACGTTGGCGGCGCCGCCGACGTGCTCGAGGATCGCCTTCGCGCTCTCCTGGGTACTCATGGGTACTCCTCCGGGTGTGGGGGGACGCGCGCTTCCCTGCGCTCTGCTGCCCGGCCGTCCGTCGCCGTCCCCGCCCCCTCCGGCACCGTCATCGGTGCCCCGGAGGAGCGTCAGGAGGCGTCCGGGCACAAAAAAAGGACCCGACGACGCTGCTTGCGCGTTTCGTCGGATCCTGCCTGCACGACCAGTCACATGTCCGTAAGGGAACGTAACACGGGGGTGGGTGGGGCGTCAAAGAGGAGGGGTATGGCACGGTTCCGACTCACGGAACCCGCCGCCATCGCTGGGTACGGAGACGTCCACGTCCTCCTGCGACGCGGAGGCTCCCCTTCGCAGGCCCTTTGGGAGCCTAAGATTGCTCGACGCTCTCACCCGATCCCACGCGCCTCCACGCGCGCAGCAACGACCGCGTACCTGAGTCATCCTCGACTATGCAGACGACAGACGATGGCTCCAGGATGGCGATGTCGGTGGTCGATCGTAGGGTCGAATCAGACTAGCTAGAAGGAGTTAAGAATGTCGTCTTCGATCGCGATTATCGATCTTTTTGCGGGGGCGGGAGGGCTGGGTATCGGCGCAAATTTGGCGGGTGGGGACGTTCGACTTTCAGTGGACAGTGACATACATTCTGTTGAAACCCTGAAGATGAATGCGACATCAAAAAACGAGCGAGCCCTAAGAGCAGATGTTACAGCTTTGTCGGGAATCGACCTACGTAATCATGCGAATTTGAGCCGCTCCGAAGACGTTATCGTAATCGGCGGTGCACCATGCCAGCCATTTAGCAAGGCTGCGTATTGGCTTGATCCCGGTGATGAGGCGTCCTATCGGCGCGCCAAAGCTCGCGGCGAGCAGGCTTTTCGATCGGGAACGCCAATTCAAGCGCGCGAGGATAGTAGACGAACTCTGGTCCACGAATTCTGGCGGCTTGTGCGCGAAACAGATGCGCCCGGCTTTGTATTCGAGAACGTCCCAAGTATTCTACATCCGAGAAACCGACACATCTTCGAAGCACTCAAGTCCGACGCCGAGGACGCTGGATACAGCACCACCACAATCGTTGCAACGGCGACTAACTTTGGCGCCCCCCAGAGTCGCCAGCGAGCTTTCCTCCTTGGCTCCTTGAATGGCGCTCCTGAAGAACCTAGACCAACACACTCGCAACACGGACTTGCGGATACCGCAGAATGGGTCACCGCGGGCGATGCTCTGGAGCCCCTGGACACGAAATCAGAAAATGCAGAAGTAGTCTCTGGAAAATGGGCACAACACTTGCAAGAAATACCCCCGGGGATGAACTATAAATTCCATACGGCATGGGCCGGACACCCCACCCCGACATGGGAGACGGAAACGCGATATTGGAACTTCTTACTGAAACTCAGTCCTGATCGCCCCTCGTGGACGATTCCGGCAAGTCCTGGGCCATGGACTGGTCCATTCCATTGGTCTGGGCGCCGGCTTCGCATACCAGAGCTTGCAGCGCTCCAAAACTTCCCCCCCAATTACAGGTTTGCAGGCCCGCGCCGCGAACAAGTTCGCCAGATCGGCAATGCTGTACCATCGGTAATGGCTGAAGCAATGGTGAAATCGGTTTTGAAGACTCTTGGTACGGGCAACGTATCTAAATGACAGGAAATTCAATGCGAACCGCAATCAGCTTGTTCTCCGGATGCGGAGGATTAGATCTCGGCTTTAAAAAAGCAGGATTTGACATCCTACTCGGCGTAGACACTGATCCCTTTGCGGCCGCAAGCCACTCGATTAACTTCCCAGGCTCGAAGTTCTTCCAAGGAAGTATTGCGGACTTTACAAGAGAAACAGCTGAGGCGTTGGTGGGAAAAAACGCCCTAAAAGAGGTTGACCTTCTTATTGGAGGACCGCCGTGCCCACCATTCTCCAAAAGCCGATTTTACCTGAAAGATAAGCCTCGAGCAATGAATGATCCAGTTGGGGAAGTCACTATATCTGGCTACCTCAACACTCTGAAGTGGCTAAAACCGAAAGCTTTCGTGCTTGAGAATGTCGCAGGCATGGCTTTCAAGGTTCACAAGGAGACACTTGACCACATCCTGGCATTCGCGAAGCAGCTTGGCTATAAAACGTCTACGAGGGTTCTCAATGCCGCAGATTTTGGCGTACCTCAAATCCGACAGCGGTTCTTTATAGTTGGAACACTTGTGTCTGACTTTGTTTGGCCGGAGGCGACGCACCGCGATCCGAGCGCTGATTCGATTGCAGATTTACCAGATTGGCTGACAGCCGGAGACGCTATTAGCGATCTTGATACCGTCGAAAACGCAGATGATAAAGGACACGTCGCAGGAGGTAAGCATCGCGATCTGCTTCATCAGATTCCTCCGGGCGATAACTACCTGTTCCTGACAGCTAAAAGGGGGCACCCCGACCCCCAGTTTGAATGGCGTAGCAGATATTGGTCGTTTTTGCTCAAACTTTCGCCCGATATGCCCGCTTGGACCATTCAAGCTCGCCGTTCAAATAACATGGGTCCGCTTCATTGGAAAAATCGAATTCTGCGCATCGAGGAAGTCATGAGGTTGCAAACGTTTCCAGATGACTGGTACCTTCACGGTCGAGTCGAACAACAGTGGAGACAAGTAGGCAATGCCGTTCCACCTAAACTCGCCCAAGCCCTCGGCGAAGCTGTAGCAGCAGCGATGGAAGAAGGCGAAGATGTTGCCGAGCGGGCGCATTATGCCCGTCCTTTCAAGGAGCACTGATCGTCAACTTAGAAGATTGTTGAACCTCATGCCCTGAAGCAATAGGCCGAGTTCTCGAAGAGAGGCTACGAAATCTAATGCTTGTCCTGCGTGTGTAGTATTACCTAGACTTCGAGATTTCGTCGGTGTAACCTGACCGCATGACGCCGCAAGCAGTGTCCGGCCGCCGGACTTCGCGTGACTTACACGATCTGATCGAATCTGCCCTTGGGCTGTCGGGACTAAGTGTTGTTGCTTTGTCCGATCGTGGGATCAAACCTTTTCGATATGCTATTAGTGAATCGGCTTTAGCTTTGCCGACAATCGTGTCAGTCTACGCTTGGAACATCACTCACGGCGGTGGGTCCGCTCGGGCTGACGACGAATTTCGAATTCAGATAACCGGAGCAGTTCCTGTAGTTACACCCGGCGAGCTGACTCTTATCCTCGGCTGGAGTGACTTGCATCAGGTTTTTGCTAGTTGGGACGCGGAAGTTCACAATCGCAGGAAGGCGAGCTCGCCATCTCTCCAGGTGCGGGAGGATGTTCTGATCGCTGCTCATGAGAGAGGACACGCTCTGGCTACTCGATCGAGTGGAGATCAAGTACAAAGTTTTAGACGCGAGCTACTTGCATCGTTTTGCCTGAGTAAAGGAGCAGACCTCGACATCAGGCGCCTAAAACCGTCCGACTACGACGAAACCGATCTGGTAACTGTAAATACAAGAGAAATACTGAATCGAAAACTTTCAATCGCCTACCGAGCCTGGGACTTTAGCAATCGAGTGCGGGCTGCGTACGGAAATCGATGCGCAATGTGTGGGCTGGGTCTAAATCTAATTGAGGGGGCTCACATCGTTCCAGTAGCGTCGCCTTACAGTAACGATGAGACTCGCAACGGTCTTGCATTATGTGCGAATCATCATCTCGCTTACGACCGAGCGCTCGTTTCAGTAGACGCGAATTATGATATATTGTTATCGCGTGCTGCAGAATCTGCATTAGAACAAGATGGTTCTCCTCTTGACGGCCGATGGCTTGCTGGCGTGGCGGGGGGTTCTTTGATGGTATTGCCCAATGAGCCTTCGGAACTGCCGGATCCTAGATTACTTATCCTCGGCCAGAAGATTCGTTCTTTTGACGGCGCATCTTGAAGCTATCGGATCCACAAGTTGCAATCAACTTCGCATTCTTCGGCCTTTTGCTTGATCTAAAGGTTTGGCGGAAATTTACTCGATGATTTAGAAATCGGGGTCACTAGGTGTCCGCGAACTTAGGAAAAGTCAGACCTCGCGAGCGGTTACCGGACTAACTCCAACCCTTCAAGGACCGCACCCCGCCAGCACCGTCTCCGCCGCCGCACGATCCCGAGCGTCGATCCCCAGCCCGTACTCGCTCAGCACTGCCACGAACTGCTCCACGTACCCGCAGCGCAGTTCTGCGGCCGGCGGCAGCCACTCCCCCGGACCGGCGTCGCTCTTCGCGCGGTTGGTCTGCTCGGAGGCGGCGACGAGGTTCGCGGGGTCGTTCGCGAAGGCGAGGCGCTGCTCATCCGTCCACGACCAGGCGCCGTGGTGCCAGGCCCAGCCGAGGGCGACGACGTGGTCGATCTGCACCAGGCGGGAGGTGTCGGTCCCGGAGACGAAGGCGACCGAGGCGCCGTCGTAGGGGTCGATCAGGGTGCCGGTAAGGACCTTGCAGTCGCGGGTGCCGGGCTTGAACACGGGGCCGAGCAGGTCGCGGCCGAGGACGTCGTTGCGGGTGTCGCAGCCGTTGCGGTCGACGTCCGACCACGCCTGCCCGAAGAGGTCGCGGTCGTAGGGGACGGCGGCGGGGCCCTCGACGGCGGGGAGAGCGGCCAACGTCGCGAGGGACGGAGTGGACGGGGCCACTACCGGAGCGGACGGCTCGACGGCCGCGGGCGAGCTGCTCGGCGCGGGCGCAACAGGACCGCTCGACCCCGCAGACGCCCCGGCCGAGGAGGACACCGCCTCCGGTCCGCCTCCTCCCGCCGTCTCCGACAGCGCGACGGCTGCGACGGCGAGCGCCGCGGCCCCCAGCAGAGCGACGATCGCGCCGGCCCGTCGACGAGGGCGCCGGCGCACGGGGGCGACCGACCTGTAGCGCATGATCGACCCCTCCTGCGACGAGACCCGCGATGCGGTCGAGGCGACGCGCCTCCTCAGTATGCGGAGCGACCGGTCCCGGGCCCGGTGGTTCGGCGGAGCGTCGGGGAGGACGCGTCCGCGCGGAGCGACGGCGTCGCCGGCCGGGATCGAGCCTCCCGGAGGCGGCCTCGTCGCGCCCGCGCAGGCGACCCGCGCCTGCTTGACTGCTCCCATGGAGATCTTCATCGGAGTGGTCGGCCTGCTCGGCGGGCTGGTCATCGCCGGGCTCGCGGTCGTCGCGGTGGTCATCGGGCGGCGGCGGGCGGTTCCGGCGTCGCTGGTCGACGTCGAGGTGCGGCTGACACACGCTGGGGACGACTGGTGGCGGGTGGGCGCGCGCGTGCGCAACTCCGGCCGGTCGCTCGTGCCGGTGACGAGCTACAGCGACGGGCGGCCGATCGCGGTCGACCTCGGCGGGGCCGTGTCGGCGGAGTGGTACGGGTCGGCTCCCCGGTCGGACGCGTGGCGGATCGATCCGGCGGTCGGGCTCCTCCTCGGACCCGTCGCGCTGGAGCGCGGGGCCGACCTGGGGGCGACGATCGTCGTGCGCGGGCGCCCGCAGGTGCGGATCGACGCGCCGTTGCGCTACGTGCCGGTCCGCGAGAACGTGATCGAGTCGCAGACGCCGGACGCCGCTCCGGTCTGGGGCGTGTCCGAGGCCGCGTCCGCTCCGGCAGCAGCGCCGGCGTCCGCTCCCCCGGCGCCGATCCGGCCGCGTCAGCAGCGTCCGATGGACGCCGATCCGTCACGTCCCGAGCGCGAGAGCGTCCTCCGCGGCGGCTTCGGGGTGTGGGCGGCCATGATCGCGGGCGGCGTCGGAGCCGTCGGGGTCGCGATCGGCATCGCGCTCGAGCTCGCCGGCGTCGAGGCGTCAGGGCTGGGCGGCGCGGGCATCATCCTGATCGCGGCCGGCTTCCTCGGCCTGGTCGGCACCCTCGTGGTCCGGCTGCTGCGCCGCTGGCTCGAGCCGCCGGCCCTCTGGCGGACGCCGGCGCAGCGCCTCCGCCGGACCGGGACGATCACCGTCCTGATCCTGAGCTACGCGGGGCTGGCGCTGTTCTGCACCGAGTTCGCGGCGCAGTCGGTGACGGGCGACACGACCTGGGTGGCCGGTGTCGCCGTGCTGATGCTGATCGCCGCGCTGATCGGGATGGGGCTCGTCGGGTTCCTCCGCCTGGTGGTCCTGCTCGGCGTGCGCCGCGCCTCCCGGGAGACCCCGTGACCCGTGAGGTCGTCGTCGTCGGAGCCGGCCTGGTCGGAGCGGCGACCGCCCGCGCCCTCACCGAGCGCGGCGATCGCGTGGTGCTCGTCGAGCAGTTCGACCGGGGCCACGACCGCGGGTCCTCCCACGGCGAGACGCGCATCTTCCGACGCGGCTACCTCGAGGACGACTACCGCGCCCTCACCGGACGGGCGGGGCGCGCCTGGGCACGGCTCGAAGCGGAGACCGGGCGCCGCCTGCTGCACCCGGTCGGTGCGCTCGACCACGGCGACTCCTCCGTCCTCGCCGGGATCGAGGCGGCACTCCTGCGCGACGGGATCCCCGTGGTGCGGATCGAGGCGGGCGAGGCCGAGCGGCGCTGGCCGGGGCTCCGCTTCGAGACGGACGTCCTGCTGCATCCCGAGGGCGGACGCCTGGACGCGGCGGCCGCGATCGACGCGATGCTCGACTCCGCCCTCGGACGCGGCGCCGTCCTCCGGACGCGGACGCGCGTGCTGGGGATCGAGGAGCGCGCCGACGACGTGCGCGTGCTGACCACCGACGGCGCTCTCGACGCCGACGCGGTCGTCGTGGCCGGCGGATCCTGGACGCCCCCGCTCGTGGACGACCTCGTCCGCGCGGCCGGCCGACGCCTCCCTCCGCTGCGCGTCACGCAGGAGCAGCCGGCGCACTTCGCGACGGACCTGCCCCTCGACTCGTGGCCGAGCTTCGCCCACCACCGCTCGAGCCTGCCGGTGGTCTACGGACTCTCGACGCCCGGGGTCGGAGTGAAGGTGGGCGAGCACGGCACCGGAGTCGTCGTCGATCCGGACGAGCGCACCTTCGAGCCCGAGCCCGGAGCACTCGCCCGGCTCGTCGGCTACGTCGCGGAGTGGATCCCGGGCGTGGACGCGGCGAGCGCCGCTCCGATCAGCTGCCTCTACGACAGCACGCCCGACGAGGACTTCGTGCTCGACCGCGTGGGCCGCGTGACCCTGGCGACCGGGTTCTCGGGGCACGGCTTCAAGTTCGGACCGGTCCTGGGCGAGCTGCTCGCGGACATCGTCGCCGGCGGAGCGGCGCGGGAGCGGTTCCAGCTGCTGCCTGCGTAGGGCGGCTGCTGCGTGCGGTCGGCGGGCCGGGTGCTGCCGGAGGGGCCCACCGGGTCCTGAGCTTCGGCTTCCGCGGAGGGAGCCGCGATGCCGGAGCGCGGCCGTCCTCTCAGCGGCTCCCGCGGTGCGTCCGACGCTGCCCGTCCGACTCCAGGAGCACCGCATCGTTCCAGTCGCTCCCCGCCTCCGTCGTGCGGGCCTTCGCGGGCGGGCGCCGCGCGACCGCGACGACGATCAGCGCCCCCAGCATCACCAGGGCGGCGGTCAGGAGGGGCGGCGCGACCGTGAAGAGCGCCTGCCGCACGTAGAGCTCCGGCGGCACCGTGACCGAGTCGCCCTGGTACTGGTTCGGCAGCAGGAGGACCACGACCGGGAGTGCAAGCACCGCGGCCCAGAGGACGACGGTGACCGCGACGGCGGCGGCCCAGAGAAGCCGGACGCGGATCATCGGCGCGGCGCCCTCAGCAGCGGCACGACGACCGAGAGGCCGAGCGCGACCAGGCCGACGGTGAGGCAGGGTCCGATCGCGTTGTCGCTGAGCACGCGGAGGTACTGCTCGGGCCCGAACTCGTCCTGCGACGGCGAGTAGTCGTACCAGCTGTGGGAGCTGTGCCAGAGGGCGAGCAGTCCGATGAGGACGCTGACGGCGCCGACGACCGCCAGGGCTCCGGCGATGCGGCGCGTGGGGAACGCGGTGCTGATGCCGGAGTCGAGGTCGGCGTCGGTCGCGTCGCGACGGTCGCCGGAGTCGGGTGCCGCGTCGCGGGGAGCGGAGTCGGGTTCGGCGGGGAGCGGGACGGTCGGCTCGGTCGGGAGTGGGACGGACGGCTCCGAGGGTCGGGGCGCGGTCGGCTCCGTCGGTGCCGGGACGGCCCGGACTGCTGCTCTCGCGCGCTCGGGAGCGGTGCGTCGGCCGGGGGCTCGGGAGCCGGTCGGGCCGCCGACCGAGCGCACATCCTCCTGCTCGGGAGCGGACCCGCCCGCTCTCCGGACAGCCGATCGCTCAGCGGTCGCGGCCCCGCCCGTCAGGAACGGAGAGCGGAGGCGCTCCTCGCCGCTGCCGCGCCGCTCGGCCTCGCGTCCGTCGTAGCCGCGCTGGAAGCCCGCGTGGTAGCGCGGGTCTGTGCCGCCCTCGTCCGTCCCGCCCCTCTCGCGTGGGGAGCCGTCCGCTCCGGTGCTCCGCGCCATGCCGTCCCCCCGCTTCGTGCAGTCGGGCCATCATGTCGCACCTCGCCCGCTGCGGGGAGGTGCCGGGCGGAGCTCGGGGAGCGGTCGGCGGAGGCGGCGGTTCAGCGTCCGGCCGCGGTGGTGCGCGACGGAAGGCTGACGATCCCCGCGCCGACCAGCAGCAGGCCGATCGTCACCGCCGTCAGCGCCGGCCAGCCGCCCGCTCCGACCGCCAGGCCGAGGAGCCAGCCGCCGGCGGCCGAGCCCGCGTAGAAGGCGATCGTGTAGACCGCGCCGGCGTGCCCGCGGAGTGCCGGAGCCGCGCGCGCTCCCGTCCAAGCGGCGCCGGTCGCGTGCAGGGCGAAGAAGCCGGCCGTGAAGACGAGGAGTCCCGCGATCACCACGGCGACGTTCTCGGCGAGCATCACCAGCAGCCCGACGATCATCAGGGCGACGCCGATCCGCATGACGAGGCGGGGACCGATCCGCGGCCCCCATCTCCCCGCGAGCCGGGAGGAGACGGTGCCCGCGAGGTAGGCGGCGAAGAGGAGGGAGACGAGCGCGGGCGCGAGCGCGAACGGCGGCGCCTCGAGCCGGAACGCCAGGTAGTTGTAGACCGCGACGAACACACCGACCGCGAAGAACGTCTGCAGCGCGATCGCGACGAGCATCGGATCGCGGAGCACCTGCGCCGTCTTCCCGCGCCAGCCGCCGGGGGCCGCCTCGCGTGCGCCGCCGCCCCGGGGCGCGAGCACGGCGAAGACGATCGCCGCCGCCGCGCACACGGCCGTCACGACGAGCAGGGCGCCGCGCCATCCGAGCGCCGCCGCGAGCGGTCCGGCGAGCAGGCGTCCGGCGGCACCGCCGATCGTGGTCCCGGAGACGTAGGCGGTCGCGGCGGCCGTCGCTCCGGCGCCTCCGACCCGGTCGTGGATGGCCGCGACGGCGAGCGCCGGGACGGCACCGAGCGCCGCTCCCCCGAGGAAGCGCAGGACGAGCAGGAGCTCGAAGGTCGGGGCGACGCAGGCGAGCAGCGCCAGGACCACGGATGTCAGGACCGCGATCCGCATGGACTCGAGCCGTCCGATGCGCTCGGCCACCGAGGCCCACGGCAGCACCGAGAGCGCCAGTCCGAGGGTCGCGGCCGAGACGGTGAGCGCGGCGTCGGACGGGGCGAGGGCCCATTCCCGCGCGAGCTGCGGGAGGACGCTCTGCACGGCGTAGAGCTCGGCGAAGGTCGCGACTCCGGCGGCGAGGAGGGCGATGGTCAGCCGCCGCTGCGAGAAGGGAGCCGCTCTGCGCATCGGTCGGGTGCGCGCGGCGGTGCTCATGGTTCCGACGGTAGACCGCCTCCGGGTGCATGACTAATGTCCTTTCGCCTGTGGTTCATGCGTTCTGGTCATGTCCCGATCTAGGGTGGTGGCGTGTCCGACGACTGGCCCGCGACCCTCCGCCTCCTGCCCCTGCTCGTCGCTGTCGCTCAGACCGGGAGCGTCACCGCGGCGGCCGCCGAGCTCGGGATCCCGCAGCCGACCGCGAGCCGGTCGCTCGCCCGGCTGTCCGCCCTGGTCGGCACTCCCCTGGTCCGCCGGGAGGGCCGCGGGGTGGTGCTGACGGAGGCGGGGACCCGTCTCGCCGAGGTCGCTCAGGACGGCATGTCGGTGATCCGCGCCGGGCTCGCGGAGGTGCGGCAGGCGGGCGACGTGGAGCACGGCCGGATCGACCTCGCCTTCCAGACGCTCCTCGGGGAGAGCTTCGTACCGGACGTGATCCGCCGGTTCCGCCGCCGCTGGCCGCAGGTGGGCTTCGGGCTCCGTCACGGCTCCCGCGCCCTCTGCCTGCGGGCCGTGGCGGAGGGCGAGTCCGAGCTGGCAATCGTCGCGGATCCGCCCGATCTCCCCGGCACCACCACGACGACCCTCTACTCGGAGCCGCTCCTCGCGGTCGTGGACCCCCGTCATCCGCTCGCCTCGCGGCGCTCGGTCACGGTCGAGGACCTCCGCGGCCTCGACCTGATCATGCTGGCGCCCGGCTACGGCCTCCACGAGTCGGCCCGGCGCCTGCTCGCCGTGGACGGCCGCGACCCGGTTCCCGCGTTCGAGGTCGGCGACTACCGGGCTGCCCGGGGACTCGCGGCGGCCGGCCTCGGACTGACGATCCTCCCGCCGAGCCCGTCCTCGGTCGACGACGACGTCCGCGAGATCCCGATCGACGATCCGGGCGCGAGCCGTGAGATCGGTGTGCTCGCCCGGGACACCGGCAACCCGGTCGTCCCCGAATTCCTGCGGGCCCTGCACGCTGCGGCGGCCGCCCGGCGCCGGTGACCCCTGCTCGGCTCTGCTGTCAAGCACAGGAAGCGGAGGCCCTTCGTGCAGCAAGCTTCGAGAGGATCCCCGCACCGCCAGCGTCACCCCTTCCCCCGCTCCTGCACCACGTCACCGAGGACGGCCCCGGTCATGATCCTTCTCCGCACCCACGCCAACCGCTGGACCGCGCGCGCCCGCCGCAGCGGTGTCGTCCTCGGCATCATCACCCTGGTCTCCGATCTCCCCCGCCCGGCCTACCGGACGGTCCGCCTCGACGCGACGAGCGGTGAGCGCGTCCTGCTCCGCGACACCGCCGAGCTCGAGGAGGCCTTCGCCGTGCTCCTCGCCGGGATCGAGCGCTCGCGCATCGCGGCCTCAGCACCCCCGGCCGAGTCAGCACCCCCCTGCGCCCCCGTCGACGCGCCCGTCGCAGTCGAGGACGACCTCGAGGAAGCCGCCTGACCCGACGGCTTCCTCGCTGCGAGTGCCTCATCGCGACTCAGGTGCAGAGCTCTCCACCCGCCCCCTTCACACTCGACGTGTCGGATCGACGTACCGTGACACCTCGACCGGCGGATCCGTCCGCGGGAGATCCCGCGGGCCGATGACGCGTCGGAGCAGGGCCGGCCTGCGCGACCGGAGTAGAGCGCGGCGCCACCGCGGATCGGTGCGGGCCCCTAGGCGGGGGTCGAGCGGGCGGAAGCCTCCCGTGATCCGCTCCTCGATCAGCACGACCGTCGCGGTCGAGAGGTGCAGTCTCCGGGCCGGCTCCCTCTCCGGGTGCTGATGCCCGGCGCGCGTCCGGAGCTGCTGCTCCAGCTGCTCCGGGTCTGCGGACCACCAGGTGCTGACGCCGACGCGTCCGTCGGGAAGAGGGAAGCGCTCGGTGATGCGGTAGGGGAGGCCGTGCTCGGTCATGCAGTAGTGCCTTTCGAGAAGAGGGATCGGGGAGCCCGGGCCGCGCTGCGGCGGCCCGGGCTCCGGTGTCATGAGGTGCGGGTCGAGCGACGCCGCAGTGCGGTCAGGGCGCCGCCGGCCAGGAGCAGAGCGCCGGCTCCGGCCGCGAGAGGCCCGGCCGCCGCTCCCGTCGAGGCGAGGACCGTCGGCACGAGTCCGACCGGGGGCACCGCCACGTGGGCGCAGCTGGCTCCGCCGTCGTCCGCGCACGGCTGCAGGACGGTCGTCGGATCGAAGCCCTCCGGGACCTCGGTCAGGAGCGCCCGGTTGGGGATGGTCCACGCGTCCACGCCGTCGGCGACCCGGCCGGTCACGGTGAAGGTCGTCGACGCTCCCGGTGCCAGCGACAGGTTCTCGACAGTCAGGTCGGACGAGGCCGGGCCCCCGTCCTGGGAGATCGTGACGTCGCTCAGGTGCGCGAGCTCGGGGACGTCGGTGAGGGTCACCCCGTCCGCCGGCCGAGCGCCCTCGTTCGCGACCACGATCCGGAACCCGGCGCGCCCGCCGTGGTCGACCCGGTCCTCGATCGCCGTCTTCTCGATCGAGAGCCGGCCCTCGACGGGCGGCACCGGGATCTCGGCGCAGGACGACGTCGCATCGTCCACGCAGGCGTTCTCGACCGTCGGCGGGTCGAAGCCGTCGGGCTGGTGGGTGATCGAGACGCGGTTGGGCAGGGTCGCCGCGTCGTACCCGTCGGCGACCCGGCCGCTGACGTGCAGCGACATCTGGCCGCCGGCGGGGATGTCGAGACCCGTGACGGGTTCCGTGGCCGGCTGCGTTCCTCCGGCGCCGTTCTCGATGGTCGCCTCGAGCAGGTGGTCGAGCGTCGGGACGTCGGTCACCGTCACGTCCGTCGCGTCGACCGACCCGGTGTTGGCCACGACGATGTCGAAGCCGGCCGTGCCGCCGTGCTCGGCGCTCGCCTGGGACGCGGTCTTCCGGATCAGGAGCGACCCCTCGCCGACGTCGTGCGGGACGGTGGCGCAGGGGTTCGCGTCGGTCCCCGTGCCGGACGAGGCGGGAGCGAAGGGCGCATCGGCGAGGCAGGCCGTGTTCGTCAGCGCGCGGTCCCCCTCGCCCGTCACGATCACGTCGAAGGTCAGCTCGGCAGTCGCTCCGACCGGCAGGCTGCCGGCCGCCCAGGAGATGCGCCCCGTCTCCGCGTCGATCGCGGCCGTGCCCTGCGAGGCGCGGAGGGAGCCGGCGTCGAGCTCGGCGTCGTCGAGCACACCCTTGTCGAGGTAGTCGATGACGGCGGCGTCGGAGTAGTCCCCGGTCCCGTCCGAGGTCAGCGTCACCCGGTAGGGCACGCGGGCGCCGCGGAGCAGCGGGGTGGCGGAGTCGACCGACGAGGTCTTCGCGATGGTCACGTGCGGCGCGAGCGGGTCGAGGCGTGCGACCGCGACCGCGCCGTCCGAGCCGAACGCCCAGTCGTCGATCGCTCGCAGGTCGCCGTAGGAGCCGTGCACCGAGTCGTTGGCGTTGGGGACGCGGCCCTGTCCGGAGTCGTCGCCCTCCCAGCGGTGCACTCCGCCCGACGAGTCGGTACCGCCGTCGCCGGACGTCGCCGCGGAGGTTCCGGAGTACCGCTCCGAGTTCGATCCGGCGAGGAGCGAGTCGTCCCAGTGCACCGTCGACGGGTCGTCGCCGCCGCCGGTCGACCGCACCACGGACACGCCGCCGGCGGACGTCTCGGCGTCGACGCGCGTGAAGTGGAACTCGTTCGTGCGGCCGACGGCGGCACGGAAGGTGACGTCGGGGTCGGTCACGTCGACCGCCCCTCCCTTCGCGTCCCGTCCGTCCCAGTCGACCGAGAAGGGACCGGTCGTCCCCGCGATCCGGGTGAGGTGCACGTCGCGATCGCCGTCGTAGGAGCCGTCCCCGTCCACGTCGACGTCCACGACGACGGTGCCCGGCTGGGTCCCGAGGACGCCGGTCAGCGTGCCCTCGTCGGAGCCCGCGGACGACCGGCGGAAGGCGAGACCCTCGATCGTCGGTGCGCGATAGGCCGGAGCGATCGACTCCGGCAGGTCGGACGACGGCGGGTCGAGGAAGAGCTTGTAGGTCTGCAGGCCGTCGATTCCGGAGCGTCCGGACGCCTGCACGTACTGCGCCCCGATGCCGCCCGCCTCGCTCGACTGCGGCATGGGGACCGAGAGGTAGGACGGGTCGGACGACCCGACCTTCACGTTGCCCTTGTTCGTGGCCTGGACCGTCGAGGCGACCCCGTCGTAGCCGCGCAGCCCGAGCTCGTAGCGGGCACCCGTCTCGGTGACGGCGTGGAGCGTGAAGGAGGAGCGCCGCTCCTCGGGCGAGGAGTAGGACTCCTTCGCCCCGGACTGGATCGCATAGGAGTTCGACCAGACCCGGCCGGCCACCGCCGCGCCTCGCGCATCCTGGACGCCGATGCTCCAGACGAGGTTCACCGGAGCCGTCACGTCGTCGTCGGACACCCTGATCTGGAAGACGCCGGTCTCGTCCGCCGTGAACGCCCCGCCCGCGGACACCGACGGCGCCGCTCCCGGCGCGAAGTCCTGCTCGTCGAGGACGGCTCCGCCGGGAGCGGTCACCCGCGCGGTACCGCCACCGGTCTCGCCCTCGCCGGTCCCCGAGCCCGCCTTGAGCGGGTGCAGGTCCACCCGGAGCGTCTCGCCCTTCTGGACCCAGGCCGAGACGGTCGTCACTCCGGCGTTCGTCGCACCCCCCTGCAGGAGGGTGTTCTCGATCGTCGTGTGCGGACCGTCTGCGGCGAAGGCCGGCGGCGGCGCGAGGCCTCCACCCAGCAGCCCGCTCACGAGCACGCAGCCCGCCGTCGTGCCGACCAGCGCTCGCGCCGTCCGCGCTCGGGGTCGTCCGCGCTCGTCCCGCCCCGACTGTTCCGTTCGACTCATCCGATGTCCTCTCCTCTGCCGACCGAGCGCACAGCGTCGGCGGCGACCGTTCAGCCCCACGGAAGAAGAGTATTGCTCGGTTAGACGTCCCCGTGGTCGGGACGGGTGCATCCGTGGAGAACGGCGCGAGATGAGCCCTGTGGAGGAGGAAACGGCGCGCGAGAAGAGCCGGTCGCGCTCTCGACGGGTGATCGTGGAACCTGCGAGGAGTGACCTCGAACGCGGGCGCGGACTGATCGCGGATGCGGGCGGTAGACGGTCGGCGCTGCCGACGGCGCGACGAGGACGCGTCCTGCGGGGCGGAGGACGGCCGTTCCGTCGCCCTGCTCGCTCCGGGAGGCCGACGCCGACAGCCAGTGGATTCCGCGACCGTTAAAACGAGAACGGCCCGCCGAAGCGGGCCGTTCTGCTCTGTCTCAACCAGAGTGCGCCCGGAGGGATTCGAACCCCCAACCTTCTGATCCGTAGTCAGATGCTCTATCCGTTGAGCTACGGGCGCAGTCCATCGCGTGACCCAGAGGCGCACGCAACGAGGTACGACTATACATGCCGGGAGCCCCCTCCGCGAATCGACGGCGGCGGTGCCGAGGGCTCCCTCCCGGGACGCCGCCGCAGCGCCGAGACGTCCCCTCCTCCGCGGAGCCTCGGAACGCGCCGCGGAGCCTCCCGGCGGGCGGACGCCGCCGCATCCCCGCACGGCGTAGCGTGGGCTCATGGAGGCTGCCGCGATCGAGCTCGTGGGCTTCGTCGTCTCTCCGCTGCACCGCTACGAGGGCCGCCCCGCCGACGGCCCGGTCCCGTCCGAGGGCAACGAGCAGCCCGAGCGGATCGAGATCCGCGCCGGCCTCGGCATCGTCGGCGACCGCTTCTTCGCCCAGCGCGCGCACCGGCCCGCGGCGATCACGCTCTTCGCGGTCGAGACCCTCGAGCACATCGCCGTCGAGCTCGGCGCAGGGCCCTTCGACCCCGCCGACACCCGCCGCAACATCATCGTCCGCGGCGCCGACGTCGACGCGCTCGCCGGCCGTACCTTCGCGATCGAGCAGGGCGGGGAGCGGATCGAGTTCCAGGGCGGACGACCGGCCAACCCCTGCGCCTGGATGGACGTCGTGCTCGCCCCCGGGGCGTTCCGGGCGATGCGGAGGCGCGGCGGCGTCCGGACCGCTCCCCTGACGAACGGCGTCCTCCACACCGGGCCGGCCCGTCTGATCCTCCACAGGGCGGACGACATGCTGATCTGAGCCCGGCGGCGAGCGCTTAGGCTCGCAGCGACCGACTCCCCCGATCGAAGGAGGCCCTGTGCTCCGCCCGAGCGACCTCCTCCCCACCCTCGCCACCACCCTGAGGCGCGGGGTCCGCGACGTCTTCGCGACCACGCGCTCCCGAGGGCGGGATCCGCACCGCCGCACCCGCAGCACCGATGTCTCGGTCCAGCGCGTGCACCACCGCGACGTCTGGGCGCGGGTGAGCACCGTGGGGCGCGACGGAGAGCGCACGTTCGTCCTCGTGCCGGGGATCGGAGTCGCGGCCACCTACTTCGAGCGCCTCGCGCCCGCGCTCAACGAGTTCGGCCCGGTGCACGCTCTCGATCTGCCGGGCTTCGGCGGCGTGCCGCACCCGATCGACGCGCGGCGCATGGACATCGGCGACTACGCCGAGCTGGTCGGCGCCGTCATCGACGAGCTGGGCCTCGACGATCCCGTCGTCCTCGGCCACTCGATGGGGACCCAGGTGGTGGCCGAGCTCGCTGCGCGCCGCCCCGAGCTCACCACCATCGTCCTGCTCGGACCGGTGATGAACCGGCACGAGCGCCGCCTCCCGACCGCCGCGCTCCGCTTCGCCCAGTCGAGCGTCCGGGAGCCGCTCAAGGTCGCGATCCTCGCGGCGGGCGCCTACCTCCTCTGCGGTCCGCGCTGGTTCTCCCGCGTGCTGCCCGAGATGATGCACTACCGGATCGAGGAGACCGTCCCCCGGATCCGCGCGTCCGCCCTCGTCATCCGCGGCGAGTTCGACCGGCTCGTGCCGCGCGAGTGGGCGGAGGAGATCGCCCGGTCGATGCCGCACGCGCGGGCCTGGGAGATCCCCGACGCCTCCCACTCCGTGATGCACGCGCACGCGGAGGAGGTCGCGCGCCTCTGCGTCGAGCACGCCCGCGCCCCGCAGCCCGACCGGGACGAGGCCGCCCTCCGCCGCTACCCCGACTCGGAGGTCGACCACTCCGAGGAGGACGCGCCCACCGAGGATCCGATCGGCGCCCTCCGGGGCCGCATCACCGAGCTGGCCGGGATCCTCGTGGACGACGACTCCCTCATCGCCGAGGGCAAGACCCTCCACGCCGAGGCGAGCGACCCCGATGCGCTGCACCAGGCCGCTCCCGATCCGGGCGAGGGCGAGCTCGTCGAGGGCGGCGGATCGAGGAAGGACGGCGAGCAGGACGACTGATCACCGCGGACCAGCACGCCCCGCACGTCCGGTGCCGCGAGACGCCGAGCCCCCGCGAGAGCAGCCCTCTCGCCGACGCCCCTCGGCGCCCGCCCGTCAGGACTCCGCGCCGACGATCTCCTCGCGGATGCGCCGCAGGTCCTCGGCGAGCGCCCCCAGCAGGATCCAGTGCTGCGGGTGCGGAGTCGCGATCACGAGCGGCGCGGTGAGAGCGGGCAGCTCGTCCGTGATCGCCTCCGGCTCGGGAACGTCGACCGAGGACTGCACGAGGAGCCGCAGATCGTGGGCGGCCCGGTGCAGCTGGACCGCGATGTCGGCGATCGTCGGCTCCCCGACGAGCTCGTCGTCGTAGAGGTCGTGCACGGTCCGCATCATGCCGCGGACTCGGGTCACGATGCGCCCCAGCCGCGGGACGACGGAGTCGAGGGCCAGCAGCCGATCGCGGTGGGCGGAGCGGCGCGGGTTGAGTCGGAGGGACTCCTCGCCGGTCGCCATCGCCTCCTCCGCCTTGCTCTGCATGGTCTGCAGCAGCCGGGCGTTGATCAGCAGCTCGTCGAGCCGGCGTCGCGGGACGGGGGCCTGGAGGGCGTCGCCGAGGTCGTCGAGTGCGGCCGCGAGCTGGGCGGTGAGATCTCCGATCGCCCTCTCGGCCGGCGCCAGCACGACCGGAGGGACGATGAGCACGTTGATGACGACTCCCACGGCCGCGCCCAGCAGGGTCTCGAGGATCCGGTCGAGGGCGTAGTTCGGCGTGACCGCGCCCACCGAGAGCACGAGCATCGCGCTGATCGGGATCTGCACCGCGGAGGCGGGGGTCAGGCGCACGGCCCACCCGACGGCGATCGCGGCAACGATCGCGAGGAGCACGATGATGCTCTCGCCGCCGAGCACCGTGCCGATCACGGATCCGACGATCACGCCGATGATGACGCCGACCGAGCGCTCGAGGGCCTTGGAGAACGACTGGTTGATGCTCGGCGCGACGACGAGGAGTGCCGCGATCGCGCCGAAGACGGGCAGCGTCCCCGGGAAGACGACGGCAGCCAGGAGCCACGTGACGACCGTGGCCGCCGCCGTCTTGACCAGCTGCAGCACCGGCGGCCGCGTCGGCACGGTGAAGCTCGAGGTCAGGCGCATGGGACCACGGTAGCGAGCGCCCACCGCCTCGCGGTCACCGTGCGGGTCACCGGCTCGCGGCCGCCTCGACGCTCGCGAGCACCGCGCGGAGCGAGCGCGACGCCTCCGCCCGCCGATCGGCGGGCACCCCCGAGAGCAGCGCCCGCTCGGCGTCGAGCACCTCGGGGAAGGCCCGGTCGACCAGCTCCTCCCCCTCGGGAGTCAGCGTGACGAGCGAGCCGCGCCCGTCCGCCGGGTTGGCGGAGCGCCGTACCAGGCCCCGCCGCTCCAGCGAGTGCACGCGCTTGGTGATCGCTGGCGCGGAGGCGAGGGCGATCGTCCGGAGGGTCGTCGGCGACTGCGGAGTGCCGGCGCGACGCAGCGTGGAGAGCACGTCGAACTCGCCGCGGGTCAGCCCGTGGGCGGCGAGCAGCTCTTCCGTCGCCCGCACGATCAGTGCGGAGGCGCGGATCACCCGCCCGAGGACATCGACGGCGGAGGTGTCGAGCTCGGGTCGCAGCACCGCCCAGCCCGCCCTGATCTCGTCGACCGCGTCGCCCGGCTGGCTTTCAGAGTGATTCACGCGTAAAGTATATCTGCTTCACCCGTGAACCACTTCTCCGGCCGCCGCCGCTCGGACCCCGATCAGAGGACCCGATGGCCACCACCCCCGTTCTGCCCCACCCCCGCGATCTCCTCGCCTTCGGCCCGCACGCCGGCGCCCACCGCGTCGCCCTGCGCGCCGGCGTCTCGATCGCCGTCCCCCTGCTCGTCCTCTGGGCGCTCGGCCGCACCGATCTCGCCCTCTACGCGACCTTCGGCGCCTTCACGGCCCTCTACGGTCGCCAGCACACCCACCGGCCGCGCCTGCTGATGCAGCTGTCGGCCGCCGCGTTCCTCGTCGCGACCGTGACCCTCGGCACCGTCGTCTCCCTCTCCCCTCACCGCGACTGGCTGATCATCCCTGTGGTGGTCGCCGTGACCGTCGCCGCCGTCTACCTCAGCGACGCCCTGCACTGGCACCCGCCCGGGCCGCTTTTCCCCGTGTTCGCCGTCACCGCCTGCGCATCCGTTCCCTCCGAGCCCTCGCGCATCCCGCTCGCCTTCGCCCTGGCCGCGGGCTCCGCCGCCTTCTCCCTCGTCGTCGGCCTGAGCGGACTCGCCCTTCCGCGCGCCCGTCGCCTCGCCCCGACGCCGTGGCGCGCCTCCTTCCGCGCTGCCGCCGCCCGCCCTGCGACCCGAGCGGCCCTGCTCCGCTTCGGCGCCGTCGTCCTGGTAGCGGGCGTCATCCCGACCGCGACCGGCCTCGGTCATCCCTACTGGGCGATGGTCTCCGCCGTCGCCGCCGTCTCGGGAGCGGACGCCGGCGCCCGCCTCGTGCGCGCCGGCCACCGGATGCTCGGCACGATCGTCGGTGTCCTGATCGCGGCCGCGCTCCTGGCACTGCCGCTCTCCCCGCTCGCGGTGATCGTGGTGGTGGTGCTCCTCCAGATGACCGCCGAGCTCGTCGTCGGCCGCAACTACGGCCTGACCCTCGCCTTCGTCACTCCGCTCGCGATCCTCATGGTCGAGCTCGCGCACCCCGTCGACGAGCTCGTGCTGCTGCGCGACCGGGCGCTCGAGACCGCGCTGGGCGTGCTCGTCGGAGTCGTGGCGACGCTCCTGACCCACGCCGCGTCGCAGCGCTCCCGCTCCTAGGCTCAGGAGCATGGACCGCACGACCGCCGCCGTGCTCGCCGAGATCACGGCGGCGGTCGCTGAGGTGCGCGACGTCGCGCGGGCTCAGGACGACACGTCGCGTACCCGTGCCGCCGACTGGCTCGACGGACTGTTCGCCGGAGTGACGACCCACCGGGACCTCCGGGCAGCGGCCGCCGAGGCGCTCGGCCTCTGGGGCGGCGCGGGCTCCTTCTCGGACGTCGGCTCGGCCGAAGCCGACCACGCCGTCGGGCGCCTGTACCGGGCCCTGCGCGCCGGCCGCTCCTGGCTGCTCCGCGCGGGCTGACCTGCTCGTCGCGACCGCCGAGGAGGAAGGGCCCGGCTCCTGTGGTCCGTTCGACCAGCAGCGGGACGATCGAGCCGGTAAATTTTACCGCCCGAACAAGCAGCGTGGTAAATTTACCAGCGTGCGAGGTGCTCTGAGCAATCCCTTCCAGCCCGGCTCCGATGTCGTGCCCGCCGTCTGGGCGGGTCGCGTCCGGCAACTCAGCGACTGGCGCGACGTTCTGCGTCCCCGGCTGTCCAGTGGGCTCTTCGAGCGCGGTCGGACGATCCTCGGCGAACCGGGTCTGGGCAAGTCGACCCTCGTGCGACGCATCGCAGCCGACGCGGCGGCTCGCGGAGACCTGGTCACTCCTCAGATCCGCATCGCGCTGGGCACGGACGTGATCAAGCGACTCGCGAGCGAGTGCCTGAACCTCGCCGACAAGGCAGGGATCTCAGCACGGGCGGAGAAGAGGATCGCGACTCTGCTCGCTCGGGTGCAGTCGATAGCCGTCAGCGGGTACTCGCTCGCTCTCCGAGAATCGCAGGAGGGCCAAGAGCCTCACACAGCTCTGTCGGACCTCCTCGTCGAGATCGGCCGCAAGGCGATCGAGATCGACAGGGTCGTTCTGATCCATCTCGACGAGATTCAGAACATCACCGACGAGAAGCAGCTCTCGCAGGTGCTGATCGCGCTCGGGGACGTGATCACCCACGAGGTCGAGGTGGAGGCGCCCGGCGGCCTGCTGATCACCCGGTCGCTTCCGATCGCGGTGTATCTGACGGGCCTGCCGGAGTTCGAGGACTCGACCGCGCGGAAGGGCGCGACCTTCACCCGCCGCTTCGAGACAACGGTGCTGGCTCCGATCGACGACGACGACCTGCGAAGTGCGCTGCGTCCATTCGTCACCGACGGGTGGGAGGTGACGAACGACGAGGGCGGCTTCAGCCGGATCCGCATGGCCCCCGATGCGGCCGAGACGATCATCCATCTCTGCCAGGGTGAGCCCTTCCTCTTCCAGCTCGCCGGCCAGCGGGCGTGGTACGCGGGTACGGGAGAGCTGATCACCCGGAGCGAGGTCCTCGACGGGTGGACGGCGGCGGAACAGGAGGCGACCGCCCATGTGGAGCGCATCCTCGACCGCCTTCCGCAGCGCGAGCGCGAATTCCTCGAAGCGATGGCCGGACTGCCGGTCGAGGAGAGGACCCTGTCCACGATCGCGAACGGCGCGGGATTCGCGAAAGCCACCGACGCCGGCACCACGTCGCAGCGGCTGGACCGCGTGCGCGGGATCATCAGGCGCGGCCCCCGATACCGCTTCCGGCATCGCGCCGTCGAGGCGTTCTTGACGACGGACTGGCCTGCGGTCGGCGGTTCCTGAGCAGGCCCGCTCGAGGAAGCGGCGGGAGTCGACGTCCGTCGGATCGCGCCCGCGGACCGACGGACGTCGGAGCCCCGCCGACCGCGAACGACTGAGGCCCCCTACTTCCGCAGAAGTAGAGGGCCTCACAGTGGCGGTACCGGTGGGATTTGAACCCACGGTGGACGCAAGCCCACACATGTTTTCGAGACATGCTCCTTCGGCCGCTCGGACACGGTACCGGGGTCGAGTGTACGCGACGGCCGGAAGTCGCGCCAATCGAGCGGACGGACGGCGGTCAGGCGGGGAGGAGGAAGCCGAGCACGCGGTCCCACTCCGGGATCGCGAGCAGGTGGCCGCGGCCGGCCACCACCTCGAGTCGGGAGTCGGGCAGGCGAGCGGCGTACCACTCGGCGTGGCGGCGGCCGGCCACCGCGTCCTCGGCGCCGTAGAGGAGGAGCGCTGGCGGCTCGGCGGACTCGACGGCGAAGCCCCAGTCCTGCACGCCGTAGCCGATGAGATCGGCGGCCATGCCGAGCGTGCCCTGGGCGACGGCGCGCTCGAGCATGCGCGAGAGGCGCTCGCGGACGCCGGGGGTCTCGAGCACCGCGGCGTCGGCGTCGCCGGAGCCGAGCATCCCGAGCAGGGCGTCGGGGGCGGGCGTCGGACCGAAGGCGCCCTCGAGGGTGCGGGTGAGCGAGCGGACGGCCTCGTCGAGCGGGAGGGTCGCGAGGCGGGCGAGCTCGGTGCGGTTCTCGTCGCCCACCCACGGCACGGCGTCGTCGGGAGCGGGCGTGCCGATCACGGCGACGCGCTCCACGAGACCGGGGTAGTTCGCGGCGAGCGCGAGGGCCACTCGACCTCCCGCCGACCAGCCGGCGGCGCTGACGGAGGCGATGCCGACGGTCGCGAGGTACTCGGCGATGTCGGCGGCGGCCTGCTCGGGGCTGGCTCCGACGCCCGCTCCGGCGGGGTCGAGGTCGGTCAGGAGGGAGGAGGCGCCGTAGCCCGGGCGGTCGAACGAGAGCAGGCGCACGCCGTGGCGGGTGGTCGCCTCCGGGTCGGGGTCGAAGTCCGAGGAGCCGGGAGCGGGATGCGCCAGAACGACGACCCGCTCGGCGCCCTCGATGCCGGACCAGCTGACGCCGATCGAGCGGCCGGACTTGAGGACGTGCACTGTCGAGGACATGCCCCCAGTCTCCCGCAGACGTCCGACGCCGACCGGGCGGCGCTCGGGGCGGAGCCGTCTTCCGTGGCGCGATCCGCCGCCTGCGCTCCTCCGCGTCGACGCTCCTCCACAGCCGGCCTCCACGAGACCTCTCCCCCGCCTGGCGCGCCCCGCTCCCGTCGTCGGTGGTCGGCGGTACTGTCGAAGACACGTTCGAACGAGCGACGGTGTCGGGGGTCCCCCGTAGCGTCGCGCTCGTCCCCCTCCTCCGCCCCGAAAGGACCTCATGGCCTCCTCGAAGACGCGCACCGCCCCCTACCGCTGCTCGGAGTGCGGATGGACGACCGCGAAGTGGGTCGGCCGCTGCGGCGAGTGCCAGCAGTGGGGCTCCGTGATCGAGAGCACCGAGCGCACGGGCCTCGTCCGCGCGGTCGCCGCGGTGGCTCCGGCCGCCGGCCGCATCGCCCGGCCCATCACCGAGATCGAGACCACGTCGGCGGCGCACCGCCCCACCGGCGTCGGCGAGCTCGACCGCGTGCTCGGCGGCGGGATCGTCTCCGGCGCGGTCGTGCTGCTCTCGGGAGAGCCCGGCGTGGGCAAGTCGACCCTCCTGCTCGAGGTCGCGAGCCGGGCCGCGGCCGAGGGCCAGCGGGTCCTCTACGTCAGCGCTGAGGAGTCGGCCGCGCAGGTCCGCATGCGGGCCGAGCGCACCGGCGCGATGCACGACAGCCTCTTCCTCGCGGCCGAGACCGACCTCGCCACGGTCCTCGGTCAGATCGACGAGGTCCGACCGGACCTGCTCATCGTCGACTCGGTGCAGACGGTCGCGAGCGACACCGTCGACGGCCTGCCCGGCGGTCCCAGCCAGGTCCGCGAAGTCGCCGCGACCCTCATCCGCGTCTGCAAGGAGCGGGCACTCCCCCTCGTGCTCGTCGGACACGTCACGAAGGACGGCTCCATCGCGGGGCCGCGCCTGCTCGAGCACCTGGTCGACGTGGTCTGCCACTTCGAGGGCGACCGGCAGACGGCGCTGCGCTTCGTCCGCTCCCTCAAGAACCGCTTCGGCCCGACGGACGAGGTGGGCTGCTTCGAGATGACCGCCGAGGGCATCGCCGAGATCCCCGACCCGAGCGGTCTGTTCCTCAGCCGCACGCGCTTCCCCACCCCGGGCATCTGCGTCACCGTCGCGATGGAGGGGCGCCGCGCGCTCCCCGTCGAGATCCAGGCGCTCGTGATCGCGAACGACGGTGAGCACCCCCGCCGCGTCACGAACGGAGTCGACGCGTCCCGGGTCGCGATGATCCTCGCGGTCCTCGAGCGCCAGGCGGGCATCCCCCTGCGGCGCTGCGACGTCTACGTGTCGACCGTCGGTGGCGTGAAGCTCATGGAGCCGGCGGCGGACCTGGCGATCGCGGTCGCCATCGCCTCCGCCCACGCCTACACGCCGCTGCGGCCCGGGATCGCCGCGTTCGGCGAGATCAGCCTCTCAGGAGACATCCGGCCCGCCTCCGGAGCGAAGCAGCGCGCCTCCGAGGCGACCCGCCTCGGGCACTCCTCGCACCTCGACTCCAGCGCCTTCACCCTCTCGAGCGCGATCACCCACGCGCTCGTCCCCGTGCCCGAGCGCATCCGTCCGGAGCGGGTCCCCACGCACTGACGACCCCGCACCCGGCACGCAGCACAGGCACCCGTCCACCGCTGAGAGTCGCGGGTGGCGAGGCAATCCGCCGAGAGGGGTCAGCGCTGATGCGCCCAGCGACTCCATGGATGCGACCCGACGACTTCCCGCGACCGCGCACGACGCCGCTCTGCCCCAGCCACCTCCGGACTGGACGCCGCCCGCGCCGCCGCTCGAGGAGCTCGACGAGGACCCGACGTAGCTCGACGTGGACGACGAGAACGAGGACACGCTGCCGGCGAAGGCCGCCGCGTGGAAGCCGTTCGGCCCGTAGTACCAGACCGGCTCCTCGCCGGTGCGCTCGTAGGCCGACGCGAGCTCCGCCGACCACTCCTTCTCGAGCCCGAACAGCACGGCCCACGGCAGCAGGCGCTCCGTCACCTCCACCACCTCGACCGGGCCGACCGAGCGCCGGTCCGCTCCGCGGGGCGACTGCAGCATCGCGATCCGGTCGGCCTCGGCCAGCCGGATGTACAGCTCGAGGCCCCGCAGGTGGTCGCGCAGCTCCGCACCCGCCGCCGTGAGCGGCACCCTCGAGACCAGGATCGTCCCGACGACGGCCGCAATGATCGCGACCAGCATCAGCACGAGCGGGAGCGGGCCGCCGAAGGAGCCGGTCATCAGGAGGATCGCACCCACGAAGGCGGCCATCACTCCCAGCAGCAGCGGCACGAGGACGAGGACGCTCCCGCCGATCGTCCCGGCCCGTCTCAGTCCCGTCTCGGTCACCCGATTGCCCAGGGCAGTCCGGAACTGCGTGACAGCCTTGCCGAACGCCTTGTCCTTGCCCGAGAGCTCGCGCACCGCACCGGGCTCCCGGCCCACGGCGATGTCGAGGAACTCGCGGTCGTCGGAGGCGAGGGGCCGCGGGCGTCCCGCGCGTCGCGTGGGCGTCGTCGCGGGGTCGAGCACCCGCACGGCGTACTCCTGCTTCCGCCCCTCCCCCGTCTCCTCGATGCGCACGAGGCCGCGGACCGCGGCGTCCAGGAGCCCGGCGGCGGGCGCCTTCGCCGTCTTCCGGAGCAGTGCGGCGGAGAGGAACAGCCCCTCCACGGGCGGGTCGTACTCGGCGACCACGGTCGGCCGGCCCGGAGCGTCGCGGAGCACCGTCCGACGGCGCCGCACCGCGAACCCGAGGCCGATGAGGACCGCGGCGAGGCCGCCCAGCTGCACCCAGGACCAGCTCGAGGCGAGGTAGCGGTCGTCGCGCGGCGTGAAGGTCCCGGGGGCGAAGCCGATCGCCACGGTCACGTTCTCCCCCGGAGCCAGCGACTCCCCTGATGCCGTGACGACCGCGCCGTCGCGGCCGATCGGACAGGGCGTCGTCGAGCCCCCCGGCCCCCGGTAGCAGCTGACGGTCCCCGTCGCGGCGGAGCCCAGCGACCCCGCGAGCTCGACGCGCACGTCGTAGCGGTCGAAGGACTGGCGCCAGCCCGTGCCGTTGACGTCCCAGTAGAACTCGTCCTCGCCGCTGCGGGTGCCGGAGCCCGGAAGGGTCGTGTTGTGCTGCGTGTAGGTGAAGACGTAGGTCTGGCTGCCGCTGACGAACTCGTCCGCCGCGCTGGTGACCAGGAGGAAGCCGTCCTCGCGCTCGGTGTCGACCGGCCGCGCCGCTCCGTCGCCGTCGGTGACGGACACCAGGTCGACGTCGGTCGGGTGCCCCTCGTAGTCGAGTGGGATCGCGCGCTGCATGCCGCGGTTCTGCGACGGCGGGAATTCGGCGACGAAGGTCTCGACGGTGGTCAGCGTCGAGCGGCCCTCCTCGTCTCGGTCGAGGCGGAAGTCGGCCGAGTACTCCGAGAACCGGAAGTCGTCCACATCCGCGCGCACGACGCCCGCGACGGGCCGCGGAGCCGCCACGGCCTGCGGAGCCGCCACGGCCTGCGCCGCCGCTCCACCGACCAGCAGCGGAATCGCGAGGGCCACGGCCGCCGCTCGCCGCGCGACCACCCCCGCCCGGCCGGTCGAGGCGGACAGGATCGTGCCGAGCAGCCCCCACATGCCTGTGATGCTACGCGCCGACGCACGCCCGGCACGTCCCCCGGGCGGACTACTGGAGGAGGAACTGCGTCGGCGAGCCCGAGGGGATGCCGGCGACCGACACCGACAGGTTGTAGGCGGCGCCGCCCGCCTCGACCGCCTCGCGTCCGCCGGAGCAGGTGTCGGCGGAGGAGCGCGTCCGGTCCCAGGTCAGCGCGCTGCCCGTCACCGAGCGGCCGGCCTGAAGGAGCACCGGGAGGTCGGCCGCGCCGGTCTGGCAGTCGGTCGAGGTCCAGATCTGCTCGGAGCCGCTCGTGATCGTGAAGACCTGCGTGCTGGTGCCGGCGTCGATCACGCAGTCGGTGCTGGAGATGTTGGCCAGCGAGAGCGAGAGCTGCGGATCCTCGCCGGGCGCGTAGCTCGTGGCGTCCGTGACCGCGGTGACCGCGACCGAGTCGGCCGTGCACGCGGGGGCCGCTCCGGGCGTGGCCCCGGGCGAGGTGGTCGGGTAGAGCGTCGGGAGCGCGACGGTCGGCGTCGGGCTCGGCTCGGCGTCCGACCCGGTCATCCGCGGGAGCAGCGACAGCACGACCGCCAGACCCGCGACGATGACGACCAGCGCGAGCAGCACTCCGGCGCGGCGTCGCCGATAGACCCGGGAGGGCAGGCGGCGGGGCGGCGGAGTCACCGGGACAGGCTACGACGTGGCGACGGTCAGAGCGTCTTCAGCATGCGGGTGTTGCCGAGCGTGTTCGGCTTCACCCGGGCGAGGTCGAGGAACTCAGCGACACCTTCGTCAGGAGAGCGCAGCAGCTCGGCGTAGACCTCGGGGTCGACGACCTTCTCGCCGATCGGCTCGAAGCCGTGGCGGGTGAAGAAGTCGACCTCGAAGGTGAGGCAGAACAGGCGCTTCAGACCGAGCTCGCGGGCGTCGTTCTCGAGGCGCTCCAGGATGTGGTGGCCCACGCCCCTCCCGAGCCAGTCCTGCGCGACCGCGAGGGTGCGGACCTCCGCGATGTCGTCCCACATCACATGGAGAGCGCCGCAGCCGATCGCCGTGCCGTGGCCGTCCTCCGCGATGCGGAACTCCTGCACGGCGCCGTAGAGCACCACGCGGTCCTTGCCCAGGAGGATGCGCTCGTTGACGAGCGGCTCGCTGAGCTCCTGGATGAAGGGGACATCGCTCGTGCGCGCGCGGCGCACCGGGTACTTCCAATCGGCCATTCGACAAGCCTAGGCCGCACCGGGCGCGGGATCCTGCGAGCGGACGCCCGCCCCTGAACGACGACGTGCCCGCCCCCTCGCGAGAGGGGACGGGCACGGGGTCGATCGGGAGGCTGCTACGACATCAGGTCGGGCGTCGCCGGGCCGGCCGTGGCCGCTCCCGTGGACGCACCGGCGCTGATCGAGATCAGTCGCGGGGTCGTGGTGAAGACGAACGCGTTGTCGGCGAAGTCCACGTGGATGTGGTCTCCGGCGCCGAGCTCGCCGTGCAGGATCCGCTCGGACAGCTGGTCCTCGATCTCGCGCTGGATCGCGCGGCGCAGGGGGCGCGCACCGAGGGCGGGATCGAACCCGACCTCGATCAGGCGCTCCTTGGCCGGCTGCGTCAGCTCCACCGTCATGTCGCGGTCGAGCAGACGGTCGCCCAGGCGCTTGATGAAGAGGTCGACGATCTGGAGCAGCTCGGGCTTCGACAGCTGCGGGAAGACGATGACGTCGTCCACGCGGTTGAGGAACTCGGGCTTGAAGTGCTTCTTGAGCTCCTCGTTGACCTTGCCCCGCATGCGGTCGTAGCCGGTGGCGTTGTCGCCCTCGATCTGGAACCCGACGGGACCACCGGCGATGTCACGAGCACCGAGGTTGGTGGTCATGATGATGACGGTGTTCTTGAAGTCGACGACACGGCCCTGGCCGTCGGTCAGGCGACCCTCCTCCAGGATCTGGAGGAGCGAGTTGAAGATGTCCGGGTGCGCCTTCTCGATCTCGTCGAAGAGGACCACGCTGAACGGCTTGCGGCGCACCTTCTCGGTGAGCTGGCCGCCCTCCTCGAAGCCGACGAACCCGGGAGGGGCGCCGAACAGCCGCGAGACGGTGTGCTTCTCGCCGTACTCCGACATGTCGAGCGAGATCATCGCGTTCTCGTCGTCGAAGAGGAACTCGGCGAGCGCCTTGGCGAGCTCGGTCTTCCCGACGCCCGTGGGGCCGGCGAAGATGAACGAGCCCGAGGGGCGCTTGGGGTCCTTGAGGCCCGCGCGGGTGCGGCGGATCGTCCGCGAGAGGGCCGCGATGGCCTCCTCCTGGCCGATGACGCGCTGGTGCAGGGCCTTCTCCATGAAGACGAGCCGCGAGGACTCCTCCTCCGTGAGCTTGAAGACCGGGATGCCGGTCGCCTGGGCGAGCACCTCGGCGATCAGGCCCTCGTCGACCACGCCGGTGGCCTTGACGTCGCCCGACTTCCACTGCTTCTCGAGGCGCAGGCGCTCACCGAGCAGCTGCTTCTCCTCGTCGCGGAGCGACGCGGCCTTCTCGAAGTCCTGGTCCTCGATCGCGGCCTCCTTGGCGGAGCGGACCACGGCGATGCGGTCGTCGAAGTCGCGCAGCTCCGGCGGCGCCGAGAGGATCGAGAGGCGCAGGCGCGCGCCGGCCTCGTCGATCAGGTCGATCGCCTTGTCGGGGAGGAAGCGGTCGCTGATGTAGCGGTCGGCCAGGTTGGCCGCCGAGACGATCGCGCCGTCGGTGATGGACACCTTGTGGTGCGCCTCGTAGCGGTCGCGCAGACCCTTGAGGATGTTGATCGTGTGGGGCAGCGAGGGCTCCGCGACCTGGATCGGCTGGAAGCGGCGCTCGAGCGCGGCGTCCTTCTCGAAGTGCTTGCGGTACTCGTCGAGCGTGGTCGCGCCGATGGTCTGCAGCTCGCCGCGGGCGAGCAGCGGCTTGAGGATCGAGGCGGCGTCGATCGCGCCCTCAGCGGCCCCTGCGCCGACGAGGGTGTGGATCTCGTCGATGAAGGTGATGATGTCGCCGCGGGTGCGGATCTCCTTCGTGACCTTCTTCAGGCGCTCCTCGAAGTCGCCGCGGTAGCGGGACCCGGCGATGAGCGAGCCGAGGTCGAGCGTGTAGAGCTGCTTGTCCTTCAGCGTCTCGGGCACGTCGCCGCGCACGATCGCCTGGGCGAGGCCCTCGACGACGGCGGTCTTGCCGACGCCGGGCTCGCCGATCAGGACGGGGTTGTTCTTGGAGCGGCGGGAGAGGATCTGCATGACCCGCTCGATCTCCTTCTCGCGCCCGATGACCGGGTCGAGCTTGTTGTCGCGCGCCGCCTGGGTGAGGTTGCGTCCGAACTGGTCGAGGATCTGCGATCCCCCCTGAGGCTGCTGCTGCTCACCGCCCACGGCGACCTGCTCCTTGCCCTGGTAGCCGGAGAGCAGCTGGATGACCTGCTGGCGCACGCGGTTCAGGTCGGCACCGAGCTTGACCAGCACCTGAGCGGCGACGCCCTCGCCCTCGCGGATGAGGCCGAGCAGGATGTGCTCGGTCCCGATGTAGTTGTGGCCGAGCTGCAGCGCTTCGCGCAGGGACAGCTCGAGGACCTTCTTCGCCCGAGGCGTGAAGGGGATGTGGCCGGTCGGCTGCTGCTGCCCCTGGCCGATGATGTCCTGCACCTGCTCGCGCACAGCGTCGAGCGAGATCCCGAGGGACTCGAGCGCCTTGGCGGCCACTCCCTCGCCCTCGTGGATCAGGCCGAGCAGGATGTGCTCCGTGCCGATGTAGTTGTGATTGAGCATCTTGGCCTCTTCCTGGGCCAGGACGACGACGCGCCGCGCGCGATCGGTGAATCTCTCGAACATGCTCTCACTCCCTACAGAACCCGCAGGGGTGGGCTCCGATACGTCGACTGTAACCAGCGCTCCCCCCGGTGAGCAGGCCTGTTCGCCCTGGGCGTGCACGCGATCCGGAGGGGTGCAGGCGGCGCTCTGGTCCGCGGGTCCATGCGAAGGCATACACTTCCCGCATGAGCAACCTGGAGGAGCATCCCGACGAGCTCCCCGTCGCCGCGTTCCCGGCCCCCCGCGAGCCCGGCGCGGTCGAGATCCTGCAGGCGCGGCTCGTCCCGCTCGGCGGTCCGCGCGCGATCGAGGTGCGCCGCACCCTCCCCCAGCGCTCGCGGTCGACGATCGGCGCGTGGTGCTTCGCCGACCACTACGGCCCGGTCCGGCTCGGCGAGGAGGCCGGGATGGACGTCCCGCCGCACCCGCACACCGGCCTGCAGACCGTGAGCTGGCTCTTCGAGGGCGAGATCGAGCACCGCGACAGCGTCGGCAGCCTCGCCGTGGTGCGCCCCGGCGAGCTCAACCTGATGACGGCCGGACGCGGCATCTCGCACTCCGAGGTCTCGACCGGGGGCGCGCCCGTCCTGCACGGGGTGCAGCTCTGGGTCGCGCTGCCCGAGGAGGCGCGGCTCGTCGATCCGTTCTTCGAGCACCACCGCGGGGTGCCCGTGGAGCTGCCCGGCGCGCTGGTGCGCGTCTTCGTCGGAGGGATGCTGGGCGCGTCGGTCCCCGCGAGCACCTTCACTCCGCTGGTCGCCGCGCAGATCGATCTCGAGCCGGGTGCCCGGGTCGAGCTGCCGGTGGAGGAGTCGTGGGAGTACGGCGTGCTCGTCGACGCCGGCCCTGTGGCGGTCGAGGGCGCGGACGTCGCGCGCTCGGACCTCGCCTACCTGGCGCCCGGCCGCTCCCACCTGGTGCTGACCGCCGGGGACGCGGGAGCGCGCGTGGTGCTGCTCGGCGGCGAGCCGTTCGCCGAGGAGCTGGTGATGTGGTGGAACTTCGTCGGCCGCAGCCACGACGACGTGGCGACCGCCCGCGAGCGCTGGCAGTCCGACGTGATCGCCGGCGCGGATCCGGCGGGCCCGTTCGGCACCGTCGACGGGTACGGCGGACGCGCGCTCCCCGCGCCCGTGCTGCCGACCGTGCGTCTCAAGCCGCGCCGCCGCGCCTGAGCAGGCGCCGCCGCGTCGCGAGCGGGACGGAGCCGTCGGCCGGAAGCGCGGGCGTCGCCGTGGTCACGGTCGACCACCGCGACTCCCGCGCTCTCACCGGTGCGTCAGGACGCGTCCGACTCCTTCTTCGCGGCGGCCTTCGCGGCGGCCTCGCGGTCGGTGGCCTCGGCCGTCTCTCGGAAGGCGCGGCGCGGATCCTGCAGCGCGCTCATCGGCGAGAGGTCGCGCGGAGTGAGGGCGTCGACGAGCCAGCCCGTGATGATCCGCCACTTGCGGTCCAGGGTCGGCATCGCCGCTCCGTGGTAGGCGCGGTGCGCGAGCCAGGCGGGGAGGCCGCGCAGCTTCACGCCCTTGATCAGGCCCGCGCCCTTGCCGATGCCGTACTCGGCGACGGTCCCGACGGAGACGTGGCGGTACTCCTCCACGACGCCGCCGGTGAGGTCGGCGATGATGTTCTGCGCCAGGAGCTTCGCCTGCCGGACGGCGTTCTGCGCGTTCGGCGGGTAGTACGCGGGCTGCTTCTCGCTGGTGAGGTCCGGCACCTGCGCGCCGTCGCCGGCCGCCCAGGCGCCGCCCACCGGCTCGCCGTCCTCGCGGATGACCCGCAGGCGCGCATCCGCCATGACGTGGCCCTTCGGCCCGCGGGGGGCGTCGGTCGCGTCGAGGATCGGATTCGGCTTCACGCCGGCGGTCCACACGATCGTGGCCGTCGGGATGCGCTCGCCCGAGGAGAGCTCCGCGACGCCGTCCTCGCAGGAGGGCATCGTCGTCTTCAGGTGCACGTGCACGCCGCGCGAGCGGAGGTGGTCGAGCGTCCATTTCGACAGCTCGGGACCGACCTCGGGGGCGACCCTGTCCAGCGCCTCCACGAGGTGCCAGGTGACGTCGCCCATCGAGAGCGAGGGCTGCGCGGCGAGGGTCCTGCGGCTGAGGTCGAGCAGCTCGCTCAGCGCCTCGACGCCGGTGTACCCGCCGCCGACGAAGACGAAGGTCAGCAGGCGCCGGCGCTCGGCGGGATCGGTGGTGAGCGCCGCCTTCGCGATGTTCTCGATGACGCGGTCGCGCAGGTGCGCCGCCTCCTCCACCGTCTTGAAGCCGATGCCGTGCTCGGCGAGGCCCGGCGTGGGGAAGGTGCGGGTGACGGCTCCGAGGGCGAAGACGACCTGGTCGAACTCGAGCGTGCGGGTGGAGCCGTCCATAGCGGCGACCGTGGCGCTGCGCTCGGCGAGGCTCACGCCGGTGATCGCGCCGCGGATCACCCGGGTGCGCTTGAGCGCCGTGACCAGCGGCACCGTGACGTGGCGCGGCTGCACGTGCCCGCCGGCCACCTCGGGCAGCAGCGGCTGATAGGTCATGTAGGGGTTCGGCTCGACGACGGTGACGTCGATCGGCGCCTCCCCCCGTCTCTTCTCGAGACCCCAGGCCGTGTACAGGCCGACGTAGCCTCCGCCGAGGATGAGGATGCGCGTCGTACGGGATGCCGTCATGTCCGTTCCCTTCTCGAACCCGGCGCCGAGCAGGCGGAACCGGATGGTGCTGAGGACGCTCCGACGCTACGCGGGAGACGGCGGCACGCACAGGCCCTTGCGCCAGGAGCCGGGTGCCCGCATCCTCCGCCGTCCCGCAGCGGGTACGAGAGCCCTACTGCAGCGCCGAGGTGAGCCGCGCGAGGTTGTCGAGCAGGGTCGAGCGGAGGGGCTGCTGCCGCCACTCGCGGAGGGTCAGCTCGCAGGAGTGCTCGCGGTAGTCCTGCTGCACCTGGCGCAGGTCCTCGACGAACTCCGAGCCGCGCACCATCAGCGAGACCTCGAGGTTGAGCGTGAAGGAGCGCATGTCCATGTTGCTCGAGCCGATCACGGCGACGTCGTCGTCGATCGTGAAGTGCTTCGCGTGCAGGATCGTCGGCTTGCGGTACATCCAGATCCGCACGCCAGCAGTCAGCAGCGTCTCGTAGTAGGAGCGCTGGGCGTGGTAGACCACGGCCTGGTCGCCGATCTCGGAGACGAAGAGCTCCACGTGCACGCCCCGCCGGGTCGCCGTGGTGATCGCGTAGAGCATCGCCTCGTCGGGCACGAAGTACGGGCTGGTGATGATGATCGACTTCTGCGCCGAGTAGAGCAGCGTCAGGAACAGGCGCAGGTTGTTCTCACCCTCGAACCCCGGCCCGCTCGGCACCACCTGGCAGTCGATCGTGTCGCGCTGCTGCAGCGCCTCCATCGGCTCCGACTCCCGCAGGAGCAGCTCGTCGGTCTCGCTGTACCAGTCGGTGATGAAGATGGCGTTGATGCCCTGCACCACCGGCCCCTCGAGCCGCACCATCAGGTCGTGCCAGTGCAGGCCGCGGCGGATGTTGCCGCGCTTGTTGTAGCTGGAGTCGACGACGTTCTGCGAGCCCATGAAGGCCGCGTTGCCGTCGACGATCAGCAGCTTGCGGTGGTTGCGCAGGTCGGGGCGCTGGTACTGCCCGCGCCACGGCCGCACGGGGAGCATGTACGACCACGACGCGCCCGCCCGCTCGAGGGCGCGCAGCCGGCGGTGCGTGCCGCTGTAGTAGCCGGGCACGCGGATCGACGCGATGTGGTCGAGGAGGATCCGCACCCGGACCCCGCGGGCCACCGCGCGGTCGAGCGCGTCGAAGAAGGGCGCCGTGGTCGAGTCGGCGGCGAGGATGTAGAACTCGCAGTGCACGTACCGGCGGGCGCGGTCGATCTCGGCGGCCATGGCGCGGATGGTCTGCTCGTAGTCGCCCTGGAGGCGCGCGTCGTTCCCGCCGACCAGCGGCATCGCGCCGAGGTTGCGGTTGAGGGTGACCACCGACTCCAGCCACTGCGGCCACGGGTGCTCCCGGGCGACGCGGTCGATGCCGTCGGTCGACTCCAGGATGAACCGGTTGATCTCCTGCTGCTTCCGGCGGCGCTTGCGCGGCAGCCGGTAGCTCCCGATGAAGAGGAACAGCAGGATGCCGACGTACGGGATCAGGAAGATCGCCATCAGCCAGGCGAGGCCGGTGGTCGGACGACGGTTCCGCGGCACGACGATCACCGCGATCACGCGGACCACGAGCTCGACGACGACGGCCGCGATCGGGAGGATCACGGCCCAGTCGGGTGCGGGCACCGCGCCTCCTCGTTCGTCGTGCGGGGCCGCGCAGCGGGCGCGGGAGGCACCCGCGCGGCGGCGGTGGTCAGGAGGCGTCGCGGGGAGGCAGGCCGCGGCGCTCGCGCTCGCGGGCCTCGATGCGGTCGTACGCCCGGCGCTCGTTGCGGTCCGAGCGGATGAGGGCGCGCATCACGAACCAGAAGATGGCTCCGACCGTGATCGTCGGCACGAGGGCCCACAGCCCCTGGTTCCACAGCTCCCAGTCCATGCGGCGATCCTACCCGCGGCACCGGCGCGGGAGCCGTGAGCCCGGGGACCCGTGCGCCCAGCGGCCTTCGCGGGCGCCGGGCGCTACTGGCTCTCGACCGACTTGTTCAGCGCCGCGGCGTCGGAGTTGAGGCCCTCCAGCTCCGAGCGCAGGCCGTCGTACACGGCGATGTCCGCGTCGATGGCGGCCCGGGTGGCGTCGACGGCCTGGCTGCGGGCGAGCAGATCGGCGCGCTCCGTCTCGAACTCGGCCGTCGATCCGAAGTCGCCGCTGTCGGCGCGCGAGTTGAAGTCGTCGATCTCGACGTTGAGCGCGTCGTACTCGGCGTTGTTCGCGTCGACCCGCGCCGTGAGGTCGGCGTACATCGTCTCGATCCGGGAGACCAGGTCCTCGATGCGGTTCTCGAGATCGGTGAAGACCGCCTCGTAGCGGGCGTTCAGTCCCACGACGACGGAGCGGTCGTCGAAGAACTCGGCGTAGTGCGCCTCGAGCGCCGGCGGAAGGTCGGCCACCTCGGTCCCCAGGATCGAGTGCAGCTCGTTGACGCGCTCGCCGAGGCCGCCGGTGCGGTACAGCTCGAGGCGCTCGGCGATCGTGCCGTCCTGCGGGAGGGTCTCGTAGGCGGCCTCGAGCTCGTCGCCCAGCTCGGCCTGCTCCTCCGCGTCGAGCCGCACCCAGGCGGCGTGCAGCATCTCGTGCGCCGCCGTCACGTCGCGGATCCCGTCGAGGTCGGGGTTGGCGACGTCCGAGATGTAGATGCTGGTGCCGGTGTAGCAGCCGAGGACGATGTCGTCGGAGGCGCCGTAGCCGCAGAGGTCGTTGAAGCCGGCGGTCGGCTCGACCGACGGGCTCGACGCGTAGTAGAGGGCGCGGCCGCGGTCGGACATGGCGGTCCGCTCCGCGAATCCGGCGATCGTGGGGTCGGGCGTGAACGCCTCGGCGGCCCGCCGGTCGGCCAGTGCGGTGCCGACGTCGCCGGAGGAGGTCACGACGCTCGCGGCGACCGCGGTCCCCACTCCGAACTGCGCGATCGTGAGGACGCCCGCTGCGACGGCCGCGACGATGCTCGATGCCCTGACCATGTCTCCCCCTCGCCGGCCGCGCGCGCGGCTCCTGCGACCCTACTTGACGAGCGGGAACAGGATCGTCTCGCGGATCCCGAGGCCGGTGATCGCCATCAGGAGGCGGTCGATGCCCATGCCCATGCCGCCGGTGGGGGGCATGCCGTGCTCGAGGGCGCGGAGGAAGTCCTCGTCCAGGCGCATCGCCTCGTCGTCGCCCGCGGCGGCCTGTCGGGCCTGCTCGACGAAGCGCTCGCGCTGCACGACCGGGTCGACCAGCTCGGAGTAGCCGGTGGCCAGCTCGAAGCCGCGGACGTAGAGGTCCCACTTCTCGACGACACCCGGGATGCTGCGGTGCGCGCGCACGAGCGGCGAGGTGTCGACGGGGAAGTCCATCACGAAGGTCGGACGCGTCAGGCCGCCCTTCACGAAGTGCTCCCACAGCTCCTCGACGTACTTGCCGTGGGTGGGGACGTGCACCTCGACGCCCTCGCGCGCGGCGAGGGTCTCGAGCTCGGCGAGCTCCGTCTCCGGCGTGATCGCGATGCCGGCCGCGAGCGACAGGCTCTCGTACATCGAGATGCGGTCCCACCGGCCCCCGAGGTCGAACTCGGTGCCGTCGGCCCAGGTGACCACGTGCGAGCCCGCGACGGCCTGCGCCGCGTTCTGGATCAGCTCCTGGGTGAGGTCGGCGATCGAGGTGTAGTCGCCGTACGCCTGGTACGCCTCGAGCATCGCGAACTCGGGCGAGTGGGTGGAGTCGGCGCCCTCGTTGCGGAAGTTGCGGTTGATCTCGAACACCCGGTCGATCCCGCCGACGACGGCGCGCTTGAGGTACAGCTCGGGCGCGATGCGCAGGTACAGCTCGGTGTCGAACGCGTTGGAGTGCGTGGCGAAGGGGCGGGCGGACGCGCCGCCGTGCATCACCTGCAGCATCGGAGTCTCGACCTCGAGGAACTCGTGCGCCGCGAAGGTGTCGCGGAGGGAGGCGTTCACCCGGGCGCGGGTGACGACCGTCTCGCGGGCCTGGGGGCGCACGATCAGGTCGAGGTAGCGCTGGCGCATCCGGGTCTCGTCGCCGAGCTCGTTGTGCAGATTCGGCAGGGGCAGGATCGCCTTCGCGGCGATCGTCCACTCCGACACCCACACGCTCAGCTCGCCGCGCTTGCTCGAGATGACCTCCCCCTCGACGAAGAGATGGTCGCCCAGGTCGACGAGCTCCTTCCACGCCGCCAGGGACTCCTCGCCCACGTCGCCGAGCGAGACCATGGCCTGGATCCGCTCACCGTCGCCGGCCTGCAGCGTCGCGAAGCAGAGCTTGCCCGTGTTGCGCTGGAACACCACGCGGCCCGCGAGGCCGACGCGCTCGCCGGTCTTCACGTCCGGCTCGATGCCCTCGTGGCGCGCGCGGACCGCCGTGATGGTGTCGGTGACTCCGACCGCGACGGGGTAGGCGCCGGCGCCGAGGTCGTCGCCCGCGAGCTCGAGCAGGCGCTCGCGCTTGGCGAGGCGGACGGCCTTCTGCTCGGAGGCCTCCTGCTGCGCGGCGCGCTCGGCTGCGGCCTGCTCGGAGGCGGCCTGCTCGGCGGCGGGGGTCGTGGTCTCGGGGACGTCGGGGGTGTCGGCCATGAGGGGTCGCGGTGCTTTCGGTTCGGGGCGGACGGCCGCGATCAGGCGAGCAGGATCGGGGCGTTGTCGAGGAGGCGGGTGGTGCCGACGATCGCGGCGACGAGCACGAGTGCTGGGCCGCGGTGGTCGGCGTCGACCGGGAGGAGCGTCGCGGGGTCCACGACGACGAGGTAGTCCAGCCTAACGAGCGGCTCGGCGTGGGCGACGGCCTCGGCGGCCTCGATCGCCGCGGCGGCACCGCGGTCGGCGGCTCCTGCGGCGGCCGCGAGGAGGCGCGGCAGCGCGAGGCCCGCGCGGCGCTGCTCCTCGTCGAGGTAGCGGTTGCGGCTGGAGCGGGCGAGCCCGTCCTCCTCCCGCACGATGCCGACGCCCTCGATCGCGACGGGCAGGTCGAGGTCGCGGACCATGCGGCGCACGAGGAACAGCTGCTGCGCGTCCTTCTGCCCGAAGACCGCGACGTCCGGCTGCGCGATGCCGAGGAGCTTGGCGACGACGGTGAGCATCCCGTCGAAGTGGCCCGGCCGCGCACGCCCCTCGTAGAGGCCGCCGACCTCGCCCGCGACGACCCGGGTCGAGGACGGCCCGTCGGGGTACATCTCGGCGACTCCCGGGGCGAAGAGGAGGTCGGCCCCGGCCGCATCGAGCAGGGCGGTGTCGCCCTCGAGGTCGCGCGGGTAGCGGTCCAGGTCCTCGGTCGGGCCGAACTGCAGCGGATTCACGAACACCGACACGACGACGACGTCGGCCAGCTCGCGCGCCCGCTCGACGAGGGCGAGGTGCCCGGCGTGCAGGGCGCCCATCGTCGGCACGAGCGCGATGCGCCGACCGGCCCGCCGCGCCTCCTGCAGCCGCTCGCGGAGGTCGCCGATGCGGTGGACGGTGCTGATCACCCGACGATGCTACCGGCGGGCCCGCGGCCGCCGGGTCCTGCGGTACCGGGACGCCGCGCTCCTCCGCGAGGCACCGCCTCCCGAGCGGCGGCCCGCCCGGGGAGCGGTGTCTGGACGAGGAGCGGCGCCGCCCCGTCAGCCCGCCGCGCGCCGCAGGGCGTCGTCGACGGAGGAGCGGACGAGGCTCGAGAGGAAGAAGCCCGGCTTCTCGACGCCGATGCCCACCAGCAGGCCCGCCGCCTGGTCGACGATCGCGGTCGAGAAGGTCGTGGCGGTCGAGACGGCCTCCGCGTAGGCGGCGCGGTCCGACTCCGCCACGGTCACCGGCTCCCCGCCCATCTCGACCACCAGCGCCTGAGCGATCGGCAGCACCGGGCCCGGCGCCGAGACGGCGAAGTAGGTCTCGGCGAGGCGCGCCAGGTCGAGGCTGGTGCCGCTGAACGCCATCGCCGGGTGGACGGCGAGGGGGATGACCCCGGAGGCGAGCGCCGGAGCGAGCACCCCGTAGCCGTGCTCGGGTGCCGTGTGCAGCACCAGCTGGCCGGGCTGCCATGCTCCGGTCGCGGCGAGCCCCGCGACCAGCGCGGCGATCTCGCTCCCGGGGACGGCGACGATCACCAGCTCGCTGCGCTCGACGAGCTCGGGGATCGCGAGCACCGGAACGCCCGGGAGCAGCGCGTCGGCGCGCTCGCGGCCGCTCTCGCTGGTGGTGGCGACTCCGATCACGGCGTGGCCGGCACCGGCGAGCGCGGCACCGAGCACCGGGCCCACGCGTCCGGCACCGATCACGCCGACGCCCAGGCGTCCGTCGCGGCGGTTCTCAGGCATGCGGTTCCCCCTCCGGAGCGGGCCAGTCGGGCAGGGCGGGTGCGGCCGCGCGCCGCCCCCACTGGTGGCTCGCGTCGCGGTCGGCGGCCCGCACTCCGGCCGTCGCGAGGCTCTCGAAGAAGGCGAGTCCGTCGGCAGCGCTCATCACCGGCACGAGCGGAGTGACGGGGCCGGCCACCGTGTGCACGCGCGCCGAGGCCAGCCCGAGCAGGCGCTGGAGCGGCCCCTGCTGGACCCCGACGCTCTGCATCCGCGCCAGGGGCACCACGGCGACCCGCCGCCAGACCGCTCCGCTGCGCAGGATCGCGACCTCGTCCGTCAGCCGGTACCCGGTCCGCCGGAACGAGAAGGGGCGGAGCCACACCGCCGAGCGCGGCGCCCGGGTGAAGCCGGCCGCGGCGCGGTGCCGGAGCGCGTCGCCGACGGGGGTCGACTCCGCTCCCTCGGCCGGCCCGGGCAGCAGGAGCGCGAGCACGCGCTCGACCGCGGCGAGGTCGCCGACGGGCAGGATCGTGGTGTTCGGCTCGCCGTTCGCCCCGCGGGAGGCCGCGTGGCCGGCGCGGTCGATCCGCACCTGCCACCAGCCGAAGGGGCGCCAGAGCAGCGGCTGGGTGATCTCGACGGCGTGGATCCGGCCGGGCGGGATCGTGTCGCTGCTGGTCGAGAGCACGCCGTAGCCGACCCGCACGCCGTCGGGCGTCGCCGCGATCGAGTACCGGAGCGAGCGCACGAACTGGCGGACGTAGTAGCTGCCCGAGCCGATCAGGCCCGGGAGGATCGCGAAGAGCACGTAGGGCGAGCCGTAGACGGCGACGAACACCACGGCGACGGCCGAGGCCGCCAGGAACAGCGTGAAGCCGCTGAAGACGAGCGAGCCGAGGAGCCGGCCCGGCGGGATCGAGACGACCGACTCGGGCGGCGTCCCGTCCTGAGGCTCGCCGAACTCCTCCAGCCGCCGCGCCAGGAACCCGGCCGCCGGAGCCGCACCGTCGGTCGTCGCCTCCCGCTCGCGCACCCCCGAGGCGAGCCGCAGGATGTCGCGGCGCAGCGCGTCCACCAGCCGCGAGCCGAGGTACGAGAGCTGCACGTTCGCGTCCTGCCCGGCCACGCTCACCTCGAGCTTCGCCGCCCCGAACAGCCGGGCGAACAGCGGACGCTGCACCGCGATGCCCTGGATGCGGTCCAGCCGCGCCCGCCGGTTGGTCCGGAAGAGCACGCCGGAGCGCACCTCGACGACCTCGTCCGTGATGCGGAAGGTGTGCATCCGCCAGGACAGCCAGAACGCGAAGACCGCGACCGCCAGGCCCACCGCCACCGCCAGCAGGGCCCAGCCGACGAGGCCCCGGCGCAGCAGCTCGTCGACCGGATCGCCGCTCTCGAAGCCCTCGGGCCCGGGCAGGAACAGTTCGACCAGGCGCTCGCGGAGGTTCGTGATCACGATGCCGAGGACGACCAGCAGTCCGATCCCGCCCTTGAGGACGGGGGTCGCGGGGTGGAGGCGGTGCCACTCCCCGTCGGCGAGGTCCGTCTCGACGGCGCGGAGCTCGGTCACAGGCCGGCCCGGCGCGACTCGGCGAGCTCGACCAGGCGGTCGCGGAGCTCCTCCGCGTCCTGCTCGGCCAGGCCCGGAATGCTGACGCCGGTCGCCGCGGCGGCGGTGACGAAGCGGAGGTCGGCGAGGCCGAGCGCCCGGGCGAGCGGCCCGCGGTTGACGTCGATGAGCTGCATCCGCCCGTACGGCACCGACACGAAGCGCTGGAACATGATGCCGCGGCGGAAGAGGAGGTCGTCCTGGCGCAGGAGGTAGCCGTAGGCGCGCGCGCGGCGCGGGGCGACGATCAGGAGGGTCACCGCGAGGGCGGCCGCGGCGGCCGTCGGGATCCAGCCCCACGGCAGACCGATCAGCATCAGCACCACGGGCACGGCGAGCAGCAGCACGCTCGACACGACGGCCGACACGATCTCGACCGCGACGTACCGGGGCGAGACGCGGCGCCACTCCCCCGTGATGTCGAGGCGGTCCCGCCGGCGCCCCCTCGCGTCGCGGCGGGTCGTCGGCGACACGTCCTCGGGCTCGGCGGGCATGGCGTCGTCCTCACTGCCCGCGGCGGTCCGGGCGTCGGCGTCAGGCGTGGTTCACCTCGCCGACGGCGCTGTCGTCGTCGTCGCTCGGCGGGATGGTGCACAGGTGCTCGGCGACCAGGCCGGCCACCAGCAGGACGAGCGCTCCCACGATGGTCGCGACGTCCTGCCACACGGAGCCTAGCGAAGGGATCGCACGGCTCAGCAGGTACACCAGGATGCCGCCGGAGGCTCCGAGCAGCAGCGCCCCGACGTGGCTGGACGCCTTCGCCAGCACCACGACGCGCATCGCCCGGAAGGGATCGATCCGCCGGCGCAACGTCCCCTTGGTCGCGCGGTGGATCGGGATCGCGAAGCCGAGCACGAGGGCGGCGACCACGATCAGGGTGAGCGGCACGGTCAGCGGCGGGATGAGCACGGGGCGGCCGGCGGCGGCGATGGCGAGGTCGAGGAGGAACCCCGCGACGGCCCCGGCGAGGCCGAGTCCGAGCAGGGTGCTGGTGCGGGTGCGCCTCACGGGGTCCTGCTCTCGGGGTCGGCGGTGCTGCCGCGGGCGGAGCCGCGTCCCGGCCAGGTCAGCCCGGCCGGGTGGTCGGTCACGCGGTCGGTCGCCCGCGCGCGCAGCGCGGCCACGGGTCCGGCTCCGGGCAGGACCGCTGCCGGCTCGACGTCGAGCCACGGCTCGAGCACGAACGCCCGCTCGGCCGCCCGCGGGTGCGGGAGGGTCAGGTGAGCGTCGTCGCGGAGCACTCCGCCGACCGCGATCACATCGATGTCGAGCGTCCGGTCGCCCCAGCGCTCCTCGCCCTCGCCGCGGATCCGGCCGCCGGCCGATTCGATCGCCGCCGTCGCCGCGAGCAGGTCGTCGGGCTCGAGGACGGTCGAGCCGGTCACGACCGCGTTGAGGTACCCGGGCGCGTCCTCGTCGACGCCCCCGGGCTTCCACGCGGGCGACTCGACGACCTTGGACACGGCCTCGATGCGCAGGCCCGGCGTCGTCGCGAGGGCCCGCAGCGCCTCCTCCAGATGCGCGAGGCGGTCGCCGAGGTTGCTGCCGAGCGCGAGGACGACGTGGCGCACCGGGCGGACGCGCTCCTGCCGCGGCCTCACGAGCGGGTCCTCGTGATCTGCACGGCGACGTCCTCGAACGGCAGCGGGATCGGCGCGTCCGGCTTGTGGACGGTGATGCGGACGACGTCGGCGGCCGCGAAGCTCAGGGCCACCCGGGCGAGGCGCTCGGCCAGGGTCTCGAGGAGGTCGACCGGGTCGCGGGTCACCGCGTCGGCCAGAGCGATCGCGAGCTCGCCGTAGTGCACCGTCTCGGCCAGCGCGTCGCCCGCGGCCGCCGGGGCGGTGTCGAGCCAGACCGTCGCGTCGATCACGAAGTCCTGGCCGTTCTCGCGCTCGAAGTCGAAGACGCCGTGGTGCGCGCGCACGCGCAGCCCGGTGAGGGTGATGGAGTCGCGCACGGCGAGGGCTGCGGGGTCGATCGCGGTCACGGGGTCTCCTCCTGGAGTCGGGCGGCGAGGGCCAGGGCGCGGGCGGACGAGCGGACGTCGTGGACCCGGACGCCCCAGGCGCCGTGCTCGGCGGCGACGAGGCTCAGCATGGCGGAGACCTCGTCCCGCTCGGCCGCCGGGGCGCCGGCGGGGGCGAACGGAGCGAGGAACCGCTTGCGCGAGTGGCCGACGAGGACCGGGAAACCCAGCGAGACGATCGCGTCGAGCCCGGCCAGCAGCGCCCAGTCGTGCGCGCCGACCTTCGCGAAGCCGAGGCCCGGGTCGAGCAGGAGGCGGTCGTCCCGGATCCCGGCCTCGCGCGCGGCGTCGACGCGGCGCTCGAGCTCGCCGCGGACGTCCGCCACGACGTCGCCGTAGGAGGCGAGAGCGGTCATGCCCGCGCTGTGCCCGCGCCAGTGCATCGCGATGTAGACCGCGCCGCGCTCGGCGACGAGCGGGAGCATCCGCGGATCGGCGAGGCCGCCGGAAACGTCGTTGACGACCACGGCGCCCGCGTCCAGAGCGGCCTCGGCCGTGGCGGCGCTCATCGTGTCGATGCTGACGCGCACCCCCTCCGCGACGAGGGCGCGGACGACGGGCAGCACGCGGCCCTGCTCGGCGGCGGAGTCGACGCGCGCGGCACCGGGGCGGGTGCTCTCGCCGCCGACGTCGACCAGGTCCGCGCCGAACGCGGCGGGTCCGTCCCCGGCGGGCCGGGTCAGGTCGAGACCGTGGCGGACGGCGTCGTCGACGGACAGCCAGCGTCCGCCGTCGCTGAACGAGTCCGGAGTGACGTTGAGGATCCCGAGGAGCGCGGCGCGGCCGGTCGGCGTGAGATCGGCGACGGTGGTGGCCACGTCACTCCCCCCGAGCGGCGCCGATCAGCGCGATGATCTCGGCGCGAGCGGCCGGGTCGGCGAGGGACCCGCGGGCGGCGACCGTCACGGTCGAGCTCGCGGTCTGGCGCGGCCCGCGCATCCGCACGCAGCCGTGCTCGGCGTCGACCACGACGAGCACTCCCTCGGGAGCGAGGCCCTGCTCGAGCGCGTCCGCGATCTGCTCGGTCATCCGCTCCTGGATCTGCGGGCGCGACGCGACCGTCTCGACCACGCGCGGAAGGCGGCCGAGGCCGACGACCCGCTCGCGCGGCCGGTAGGCGATGTGCGCGACACCGAGGAACGGCAGCAGGTGGTGCTCGCAGACGGAGCGGAAGGCGAGGTCGCGCACGATCACCGTCTGGTCGAGCGGCGACTCCTGGCCGCCCTCGACCACCGCGAACGTCTCGGTCAGCTGGGCCGCGGCATCGTCGTCGAACCCGCCGAAGAACTCCTCGTACGCCTCGGCGAACCGCCGCGGCGTGTCGAGGAGTCCCTCGCGGCCCGGGTCGTCCCCGATGGCCGCGAGGATCTCGGCGACGGCGGCCTCGATGCGCGCCTTGTCGACGGGCACGCGCGCGCTACGCCGTCGCGGGGCGCGGGTTGATCAGCGGCGGACGCTTCGGAGCGACCTCGTCCGCACCGGCGGAGGAGACGCCTCCGTCGGTCGCGCCCGAGTCGATCGGCGCCTTGGCGACCGGGACCGCGATGGGCGGCAGGTCGGACAGGGGGCGCTTGTCGCTCGAGAGCCACTGCGGGCGCTCGTCGATGCGGCGGACGTCCTTGAAGATCTCGGCCAGCTGGTCGTGGTCGAGCGTCTCCTTCTCGAGCAGCTCCATCGCGAGGCGGTCGAGGATGTCGCGGTTGTCGTTGATGACCTGCCACGCCTCGTCGTGCGCCTGCTCGATCAGCTGGCGCGTCTCGGCGTCGACCGTCTCGGCGATCTGCTCGGAGTAGTCGCGCTGGTGGCCCATGTCGCGGCCGAGGAACATCTCGCCCGACGACTGGCCGAGCTTGACCGCTCCGACGTTCGCGGACATGCCGTAGTCGGTGACCATCTTGCGGGCGATGGAGGTCGCCTTCTCGATGTCGTTCGACGCTCCGGTGGTGGGGTCGTGGAAGACGATCTCCTCCGCGACGCGGCCGCCCATGGCGTACGCGAGCTGGTCGAGGAGCTCGTTGCGGGTGGTGGAGTACTTGTCCTCCAGCGGGAGCACCATCGTGTAGCCGAGGGCGCGGCCGCGCGGCAGGATCGTGACCTTGGTCACGGGGTCGGTGTGGCGCATCGCCGCCGCCGCCAGAGCGTGTCCGCCCTCGTGGTAGGCGGTGATCAGCTTCTCCTTGTCGCGCATGACCCGCGTACGGCGCTGCGGTCCCGCGATGACGCGGTCGATGGCCTCGTCGAGCGCGCGGTTGTCGATCAGCTGCGCGTTGGAGCGGGCGGTCAGCAGCGCGGCCTCGTTGAGGACGTTCGCCAGGTCGGCGCCGGTGAAGCCCGGGGTCTTGCGGGCGACGACCTCGAGGTCGACTCCGCCGGCGAGCGGCTTGCCGCGGCCGTGGACCTCGAGGATCCGCTTGCGGCCGAGCAGGTCGGGGGCGTCGACGCCGATCTGGCGGTCGAAGCGGCCCGGGCGCAGCAGCGCAGGGTCGAGGATGTCGGGGCGGTTCGTCGCCGCGATCAGGATGACGTTGGTCTTGACGTCGAAGCCGTCCATCTCGACCAGCAGCTGGTTGAGGGTCTGCTCGCGCTCGTCGTGACCGCCGCCCATGCCGGCGCCGCGGTGGCGGCCGACGGCGTCGATCTCGTCGACGAAGATGATGGCCGGCGAGTTCTCCTTGGCCTGCTGGAACAGGTCGCGGACACGGCTCGCGCCGACGCCGACGAACATCTCGACGAAGTCCGATCCGGAGATGGAGTAAAAGGGGACGCCCGCCTCGCCCGCGACCGCGCGCGCCAGCAGGGTCTTGCCGGTGCCGGGAGGGCCGTAGAGCAGGACGCCCTTCGGGATGCGCGCGCCGACGGCCTGGAACTTCGCGGGCTCCTTGAGGAACTCCTTGATCTCGTGCAGCTCCTCGATCGCCTCGTCGGCGCCGGCGACGTCGCCGAACGTGACCTTGGGCGACTCCTTCGAGACGAGCTTCGCCTTCGACTTGCCGAACTGCATGACGCGGTTGCCGCCGCCCTGCATGCCCGAGAGCATCAGCCAGAAGAACGCGCCGATCAGCAGGATGGGGAGCAGGAAGCCGAGAGCCGAGAGGAACCAGTTGGTCTGCGGGACCTCGTCGTTGTAGCCGGTGCTGCCGAGATCGGCCGCGGACACCGCGTCGACGACCTCCGCGCCGCGAGGGGCCACGTAGTAGAACTGCACCTGCGTGCCGTTGTCGCCGTCGGCCTGCTTGAGCGTGAGGTCGACGCGCTGCTCGCCGTCCACGATCTTCGCCGAGTCGACCTTGCCGTCCTTCAGGAGGTCGAGTCCCTCCTGCGTCGTGACCGGCCGGAAGCCGGACATGGTGATCAGCGAGGAGCCGATCCACACCGCGACGATCGCCAGGACGACGTAGAGGATGGGACCCCGGAAGATGCGCTTCACGTTCATGCTTGTTGCGGGTGCGACACCCGGCGCCTTTCTGACGAGGAGATTGTGCCTGCCAGGCTACCTCCCGCACTCTGAGCGCCACCCACGCGTTCGCCGTGGGCCGAACGGCCGCGGGCTGTGCTGTCCGGCGGGGATGCGGCGGGCCGCATCCCCGCGCGCGGTCGGCTTCGCGACGGGGTGCGTTCCGCAGAGCGGGTCGCGTCGGACTGCCGGGAAACGCTGGCACGCGTTTCCCGGTCCGCGTCCTCTGCCTTGCGGGTGGAGGCGTGCGTCGCGGGCCGGAGCCGCGCGCCCAGTCGGCTTCGCGACGGGGTGCGTTGCGCAGAGCGGGGTACGTCGGACTGCCGGGAAACGCTGGCACGCGTCGGTGCCGTCCGGCGGGGATGCGGCGGGCCGCATCTCCGCGCGCAGTCGGCTTCGCGACGGGGTGCGTTCCGCAGAGCGGGTCGCGTCGGACTGCCGGGAAACGCTCGCACGCGTTTCCCGGTCCGCGTCCTCTGCCTGGCGGGTGGAGGCGTGCGTCGCGGGCCGGATGCTCAGCGAGAGCGCAGGAGTTGTCGCACTCGAGCTCGAAAGCGACGACTACTGCGGTTTCGAGGCGGGGCGGAGGAAGCGAGGGCGGACGCGCCGCGAGAGCGCAGGAGTTGTCGCACTCGAGGGCGAGTGCGACGACTTCTGTGGTCTCGCGAGGCGGAGGGGCAGCAGACGCGGACGGAACGACCGACCAGGCCCGCCCCGGCCCGGGTCAGGCCGACTCGAGGAGGGGCTCCGGGTCGCGGAGGGCGGGCTCGAGGCCGCGGCGGCGCCGGGCGGCGGCCAGCACGGTCACGGCGAGCGCCCCGACCAGCCAGAGCACGAGCACCAGGACCGCGTGCGCGACTCCGATGCTGCCGCCGGCGATCAGCGAGCGGAACGCCTCCACCGTCCAGGTCAGCGGCAGCACGCCGTGGATCGCCTGGAAGAAGGCGGGCGCGGTCTCGACCGGGTAGGTGCCTCCGGCCGAGGACAGCTGCAGCACGATCATCAGCAGCGCCAGGAACCGGCCCGGGGCGTCCAGCAGCGCGATCAGCGCCTGGTTGATCGCCACGAAGGTGAGGCTCGTGAGCACGGCGATCCCGATCAGCCCGGGCAGGTTCGACGCCTCGACGCCCACCCCGAAGCGGATGACGAGCGCGGCCAGCACGCCCTGGGCGACCGCCATCAGCGCGCCGGGCAGGTAGCTGCGCAGCGCGATGACCCAGGCGGGCCGACGCGCAGCGAGGAGGCGGGAGCTGAGCGGGGCGCTCATCAGGTAGAAGGCCAGCGCGCCGACCCAGAGCGCGAGCGCCATGAAGTAGGGGGCGAGGCCGTAGCCGTAGGACGGCACACGGTTCATCCGCTCGGCGTCGATCCCGACGGGAGCCGCCGCGACGGTGCTGAGCTCCTGCGCCTGCTCGCCGGTGTAGGAGGGCACGTCGTCCGCGCCGTCCGAGAGCTTCGTGTCGAGGGTGCGCGATCCGGAGGCGAGCGAGTCGATCCCGTCGGCGAGGTCCTGTGAACCGGTGGCCGCGTCGGCCGAGCCGGTCGCGGCGGTCTCGGCGCCGTCCGCGAGGTCCGAGGCGCCTGTCGCGAGGGCGGCCGTTCCGGAGGCGAGGTCGGAGGCGCCGGCGGCCGCGGAGGCGATGCCGCTGGTGAGCGGGCCGACCGCGCCGGAGAGGGTGTCCACTCCGCCGGCGAGCTGCGAGGCTCCGCCGTCGAGGGTCGCCGCTCCCTGGGCGAGCGCCTGCGCACCGGTCTGGAGCTTCTGAGCGCCGTCGGCGGCGGTGGACGCCCCGGCGGCCAGGGCGGCGGTGCCGGTCGCGAGGTCGGCGGCTCCACCCGAGACCGTGGCGGCACCGGAGGCGAGCGCCGTCAGTCCACTGCCGTCGTCGCCGACGAGCGCGGTCGCACCGGAGGCGAGCGTCTGCGCGCCCGCGTCCGCCGAGGCGGCTCCGCCCGCGAGAGCGGCCGCACCCTTCTCGAGGGCGGTCAGCTCGGCCAGGCGCTGAGCGTCCGAGAGGGAGTCGTACCGCGAGAGCAGGGAGGCGAGGCCGGAGTCGACTCCGGTCGCTCCGGAGGCGAGTCCCGGAGTGGCGGCCGCGAGCGTCCCTGCGCCGGTCGCGAGCTGCTGGGCTCCTGCGAGGGCCTTCCCCGCTCCGTCCGAGACCGAGGCGGACCCGGTGGCCAGCGCCTCGGCGCCGGACGCCCCCGAAGCCGCGCCGTCCTTCAGAGTCGACGTCCCCGCGGCGAGGTCGGTCGCCCCCGAGGCGAGCGACGCCGCTCCGCCGTCGAGCTGCTGCGCGCCGTCGGCGACCGTGCGGGCTCCGGTGTCGAGCGCCGCCGCCTGGTCGGGCAGCTGCCCGGTCCCGCTCGCGATCCGCTGGAGTCCCGACGAGAGGTCGGACGCTCCGGAGGCCGCGCTCCCCGCGCCCGAGCGGAGGGAGTCGGCGCCGGTCGCCAGCTGCGCGGTGCCGTCCTGCAGCTGCGTGAGCCCGACGACCAGCTCGGACGAGCCGGACGCGGCGGTTCCTGCGCCGTCCGCCAGCTGAGCGGCGCCGTCGGCCGCCTGCTCGAGGCTCGAGTGCACGTCGGTGAAGCCGAGGTAGACGTTCTCGAGGTAGGTCGCGCCGACCTTCTCCTCGAGGGTCTTCGTCACGGTGGTGCCGATGGTGGAGGCGATGTTGCCGACGATCAGGTTGGCCGCGTCGTTCGTCTCGATCGACAGCTTCGCCTGCACGGCCGCGGCGGGATCGTCGCCGCCGACGGAGGCGACGTCGGCCGAGAAGCCGGCCGGCACCGTCAGGACGGCGAGGACGTCGCCCGAGGCGAGCTCGCGGGACGCCTCGTCGGCACCGGTCGCCGTCCAGGCGAAGTCCGAGCCGGACGTGTCGGTGGTGAGCTGCTCGGTCAGGTCGTCGCCGAGGGCGAGCGCGGAGCCGTCCGAGGCGGTCGCGCCGGTGTCCTCGTTGACGATCGCGGCGGGCACCGTGTCGAGGTGGTGCGTGGGATCGAGGTTGGCCGAGGTCAGCAGTCCTGCGTAGATCAGCGGGATGAGCGCGATCGCGGCGAAGACGACGACGAGGCGCGGGTTCACGGCGCGCAGGGCGCGGCGGAGCGGGGAGGTGGTCATGGTCCTTCTACTTCGTGGAGTGCAGGGCGGCGAGCCGCGGCGAGGCGACTCCGGTGACGAGGAGCTCGGCGATGTCGGCGGAGGCCGAGGCCACGGGGCGGCGGGCGTCGCCGTCGAGGAGCCAGCCGACGACCAGCCAGGTGGTCCCGGCGGCGAGGAGGACGGCGAAGCGCTCGACGCGGGCGTGGTCGCCGCCGCCCGATCCGCGCTCGGCGAGGGGGGAGAAGGCGAGGAGCCGCTGCGCGAGGAACGCGACGACCGACTCCTGAACGGCGCGGGCCGTGCCTCCGCTCAGCACGCGGCGGTAGAAGTCGGCGTGCACGAGCAGGCCCTCGAGGAGGCCGCGGACGATGCGGGGGACCGCGCCCTCCCAGTCGGCGGGGGCGGTGCCGGGAGCGACGTCGCCGAACAGCGCGTGCATCCGCTCCACTGCGGCGGCCTCGATCAGGGACGGGACGTCGCCGAAGTGCTGGTAGAACGTGGGCCGGCTGACCCCGGCGGCGCCGCAGAGCTCGGTGATGGAGGGCTGGTCGTCGCCCGGGCGGTCGAGGGCCGTCGTGATCGCGGTGAGCAGGAGCTCGCGCGAGCGGGTGAGCCGCGGATCGGTCACGGGGTCCTTCTTCCCGGCGCGAGGAGCACCTTCTTTACGTCTGTCAGATAATTTACAACCGTAAAGAAGAGCGCGCAAGCGTCAGGAGGAGGGCGGCTCCGGGAGCAGCGTCGCGATGGCGGACGTGTCGACGATCACGGAGTCGTGCGGAGTCAGTCCCGGGCTCCGCGGCGTGGGCACCGGCAGGCGCACGAGCAGGGCGCCCGGATCCACGCCGAAGCGCCCGGAGCGGGTGCGGCCGACCGGATCGCCGTCCAGCTCGGCGAGCACCGGCTGGTCGAGCTCGAACGAGAACTCGCGGCCGGGCCACTGCCGGAGTGACGCGAGCCCGTTGCGGTTGCCGGTCGCGACGTCCAGCGCGAGGCCGAAGCGCCGCCGCAGCAGCACCAGCTCCAGGTCGCCGTCGTCGAGCACGGCTCCGGCGGCCAGCTCGATGTTCGCCACCACGGAGCTGCAGTTGCAGGCCAGCACCATGAAGCAGCGCTGCGGAGGCTCCTCCGCGCCGTCGATCGTGAGGGTCACCTCGAAGCCGGCCTTGAACATCGCCGGCGCCCCCGCCGCGAAGTAGGCGCCCCAGCCCACCCGCTTCTTCAGCTCCTCGTCCGTCTTGTCCATGATCTCGGCGTCCAGGCCCACCCCGCCCATCACCATGAACACCCGCTCCTCGCCGTCGTCGAACGCGGCCGTGCCCACGTCGATGGCGCGGTCCTGCCCGAGCAGGGCGATCTCGACCGCTTCGGGCAGGGAGCCGAGCGGGATCCCGAGGTTCCGCGCGAGGAGGTTGCCGGTGCCGCTGGGCAGGAGGCCGTAGGGGACGCCGGTCCCGCGCAGCACCGTGGCGACGGCCCGGACGGTGCCGTCGCCGCCCATCGAGCAGACCAGGTCCGGGCCCGCCTCGAGCGCGGCGCGGGCCGCGGCGACACCGGAGTCGCCCGGGCTGGTCTCGAACCAGAGCGGTTCCTTCCAGCCGTGGCGGCGCGCGATCGTCGCGACCAGGTCCTCCGCGGCGCCGACGTCGTCGAACTTGCTCGGGTTGATCACGACGGCGACGGTGCGCTTCTCGGGTGCCTTCACCCCGTCAGTCTGACGGCACCGGCGACCGGTCCAGTCGCGCCGACGCCTCCAGGGCGAGCACGGCGCCGATCTCGGCCGAGAGCGTGGCGGGGAGCGACGGGGGCGCGTCCCAGCGGGGCCCTGCCAGCAGCACCCCGCCGCGCACGCTCGAGCTCTGCAGCGCGGCGACGCTGCCGGCGACGAAGCCGCGGACGCGGGCGGCCACTGCGGGCGCGACTCCGCTCGTCGTGGCGAGGTCGACGAGGTGCCGGTAGGCGATGCCGCCGAACAGGGCGCCGTCCCCCGACCCCTGGTCGACGAAGACGCCGTCGGGGGCGAGCCGGTCGAGCAGGTCCTCGGCCGTGCGAGAGGCGTGGGCCACCAGGCGGGGGTCGGGCCGCAGGCGGTGCAGGGCGAGCGCCGCCCCGATGTAGACGGCGTGGTTGTAGCTGAAGGCCCAGTCGTCGCGGGCGGAGCCGCCCTCGCGGCCGATGCCGTCGGCGACGAAGCCGGTGTCGTCGTCGCGGAGGCGCACGTGCATCCAGTCGAGGGCGGCGCGCGAGAGCTCCTCCCGGCCGTCGGGCCGCAGCCGCTCCAGGCGCGCGCCGAGGATCGCGAACGGGCCGTTGGCGGGCGCGTTCTTGTAGTCCAGCTGCCGACGACGCCAGGCGAGGCTCGCCCCGTGGCGGAGGTTCCAGCCCTTCGCGACGGCGAAGCGCCAGAGGCGGTCGGCCCGGTCGAGGAACCGCGGGTCGCCCGAGGCCTCCCCGAGGCGGGCGAGCGCGCCGCCGAGCCACATCATGTCGTCGAAGTAGCCGTTGACCAGGCGCCCGCCGTTGCGGACGCGGATCGCGCGGTGGATCCGCCGGGCACGCTCCAGGTGCACCCCGTCGCCCGTGCGCTCGAAGGCGTCGACGGCCGCGTCGATCGCGTGAGCGAGCCACCAGTAGTTGAACTCGAGATCCGCCCGCAGCGAGGTCGGGTAGCTCATGTGGTAGCCCAGCAGCGGCACCGCGAAGAGCCGCTCGAGGCTCTCCTGCGCGGTGTCGGCGGCGCTACTCGTAGACGTGCGGGGCGAGGACGGCGACATCGCGGAGATTGCGGTAGCGCTCGGCGTAGTCGAGCCCGTAGCCGATCACGAACTCGTTCGGGATGTCGAAGCCCACATAGGCCACGTCGACCTCGACCTTCGCGGCCTCCGGCTTGCGGAACAGCGCGCAGATCTCGACCGACTCGGCGCCGCGGCTGCGGAGGTTGCCCTGCAGCCACGAGAGCGTGAGGCCGGAGTCGATGATGTCCTCGACGATCAGCACCTTGCGGTTCGTGATGTCGGAGTCGAGGTCCTTGAGGATCCGCACCACGCCGGAGGACTTGGTGCCGCTCCCGTAGGACGAGACGGCCATCCAGTCCATGACGATGTCGAGCTTGAGCTCGCGGGCCAGATCGGCCATCACCATCACGGCGCCGCGCAGCACCCCGACGATGAGCAGGTTCTCGCCCGCGTAGTCGCGCTCGATGGCCCGGGCCAGGTCGCGGATCCGCTCGTGGATCTCGGCCTCGGTGTAGAGGACCTCGGTGATGTCGTCGGCGATGTCGGCTGCTTCCACCCGGCCACTCTACGGGTGCCCGGCCTCCGTCTCGCCTCCGCGAGATGCCCCGTGAGTACACGTCCGTCGGCGTGTCGCGTTCCGGAGCGGCGTCTCGCGGAGGCGAGACGGAGGCCGGGCACCCGTAGAGTGGCCGGGTGGAAGCAGCCGACATC